>NZ_CP032544.1:301250-602500 GCF_003867075.1 Tenacibaculum mesophilum
TTCAATACCGGCGACACGGTAACCTTAGTAATCAATGGAAACAACTACACTGGTACCGTAGATGCCAGTGGAAACTACAGCATCAATGTACCAGGGTCAGACTTAGCTGCTGACACAGACACGACAGTAGAAGCAAGTGTAGCGACAACAGACGGATCGGGGAATGCAGGAAGTGCAAACACGAATCATGTTTATAATGTAGACACGACCGCTCCAGTTCCTACCATAAGTGTAGACAACATCACGGCAGACAACATAGTCAATGCAACAGAAGCAGGAACAACCATTGCAGTCACTGGAACGGTAGGCGGAGATTTCAATACCGGCGACACGGTAACCTTAGTAATCAATGGAAACAACTACACTGGTACCGTAGATGCCAGTGGAAACTACAGCATCAATGTACCAGGGTCAGACTTAGCTGCTGACACAGACACGACAGTAGAAGCAAGTGTAGCGACAACAGACGGATCGGGGAATGCAGGAAGTGCAAACACGAATCATGTTTATAATGTAGACACGACCGCTCCAGTTCCTACCATAAGTGTAGACAACATCACGGCAGACAACATAGTCAATGCAACAGAAGCAGGAACAACCATTGCAGTCACTGGAACGGTAGGCGGAGATTTCAATACCGGCGACACGGTAACCTTAGTAATCAATGGAAACAACTACACTGGTACCGTAGATGCCAGTGGAAACTACAGCATCAATGTACCAGGGTCAGACTTAGCTGCTGACACAGACACGACAGTAGAAGCAAGTGTAGCGACAACAGACGGATCGGGGAATGCAGGAAGTGCAAACACGAATCATGTTTATAATGTAGACACGACCGCTCCAGTTCCTACCATAAGTGTAGACAACATCACGGCAGACAACATAGTCAATGCAACAGAAGCAGGAACAACCATTGCAGTCACTGGAACGGTAGGCGGAGATTTCAATACCGGCGACACGGTAACCTTAGTAATCAATGGAAACAACTACACTGGTACCGTAGATGCCAGTGGAAACTACAGCATCAATGTACCAGGGTCAGACTTAGCTGCTGACACAGACACGACAGTAGAAGCAAGTGTAGCGACAACAGACGGATCGGGGAATGCAGGAAGTGCAAACACGAATCATGTTTATAATGTAGACACGACCGCTCCAGTTCCTACCATAAGTGTAGACAACATCACGGCAGACAACATAGTCAATGCAACAGAAGCAGGAACAACCATTGCAGTCACTGGAACGGTAGGCGGAGATTTCAATACCGGCGACACGGTAACCTTAGTAATCAATGGAAACAACTACACTGGTACTGTAGATGCCAGTGGAAACTACAGCATCAATGTACCAGGGTCAGACTTAGCTGCTGACACAGACACGACAGTAGAAGCAAGTGTAGCGACAACAGACGGATCGGGGAATGCAGGAAGTGCAAACACGAATCATGTTTATAATGTAGACACGACCGCTCCAGTTCCTACCATAAGTGTAGACAACATCACGGCAGACAACATAGTCAATGCAACAGAAGCAGGAACAACCATTGCAGTCACTGGAACGGTAGGCGGAGATTTCAATACCGGCGACACGGTAACCTTAGTAATCAATGGAAACAACTACACTGGTACCGTAGATGCCAGTGGAAACTACAGCATCAATGTACCAGGGTCAGACTTAGCTGCTGACACAGACACGACAGTAGAAGCAAGTGTAGCGACAACAGACGGATCGGGGAATGCAGGAAGTGCAAACACGAATCATGTTTATAATGTAGACACGACCGCTCCAGTTCCTACCATAAGTGTAGACAACATCACGGCAGACAACATAGTCAATGCAACAGAAGCAGGAACAACCATTGCAGTCACTGGAACGGTAGGCGGAGATTTCAATACCGGCGACACGGTAACCTTAGTAATCAATGGAAACAACTACACTGGTACTGTAGATGCCAGTGGAAACTACAGCATCAATGTACCAGGGTCAGACTTAGCTGCTGACACAGACACGACAGTAGAAGCAAGTGTAGCGACAACAGACGGATCGGGGAATGCAGGAAGTGCAAACACGAATCATGTTTATAATGTAGACACGACCGCTCCAGTTCCTACCATAAGTGTAGACAACATCACGGCAGACAACATAGTCAATGCAACAGAAGCAGGAACAACCATTGCAGTCACTGGAACGGTAGGCGGAGATTTCAATACCGGCGACACGGTAACCTTAGTAATCAATGGAAACAACTACACTGGTACCGTAGATGCCAGTGGAAACTACAGCATCAATGTACCAGGGTCAGACTTAGCTGCTGACACAGACACGACAGTAGAAGCAAGTGTAGCGACAACAGACGGATCGGGGAATGCAGGAAGTGCAAACACGAATCATGTTTATAATGTAGACACGACCGCTCCAGTTCCTACCATAAGTGTAGACAACATCACGGCAGACAACATAGTCAATGCAACAGAAGCAGGAACAACCATTGCAGTCACTGGAACGGTAGGCGGAGATTTCAATACCGGCGACACGGTAACCTTAGTAATCAATGGAAACAACTACACTGGTACCGTAGATGCCAGTGGAAACTACAGCATCAATGTACCAGGGTCAGACTTAGCTGCTGACACAGACACGACAGTAGAAGCAAGTGTAGCGACAACAGACGGATCGGGGAATGCAGGAAGTGCAAACACGAATCATGTTTATAATGTAGACACGACCGCTCCAGTTCCTACCATAAGTGTAGACAACATCACGGCAGACAACATAGTCAATGCAACAGAAGCAGGAACAACCATTGCAGTCACTGGAACGGTAGGCGGAGATTTCAATACCGGCGACACGGTAACCTTAGTAATCAATGGAAACAACTACACTGGTACCGTAGATGCCAGTGGAAACTACAGCATCAATGTACCAGGGTCAGACTTAGCTGCTGACACAGACACGACAGTAGAAGCAAGTGTAGCGACAACAGACGGATCGGGGAATGCAGGAAGTGCAAACACGAATCATGTTTATAATGTAGACACGACCGCTCCAGTTCCTACCATAAGTGTAGACAACATCACGGCAGACAACATAGTCAATGCAACAGAAGCAGGAACAACCATTGCAGTCACTGGAACGGTAGGCGGAGATTTCAATACCGGCGACACGGTAACCTTAGTAATCAATGGAAACAACTACACTGGTACCGTAGATGCCAGTGGAAACTACAGCATCAATGTACCAGGGTCAGACTTAGCTGCTGACACAGACACGACAGTAGAAGCAAGTGTAGCGACAACAGACGGATCGGGGAATGCAGGAAGTGCAAACACGAATCATGTTTATAATGTAGACACGACCGCTCCAGTTCCTACCATAAGTGTAGACAACATCACGGCAGACAACATAGTCAATGCAACAGAAGCAGGAACAACCATTGCAGTCACTGGAACGGTAGGCGGAGATTTCAATACCGGCGACACGGTAACCTTAGTAATCAATGGAAACAACTACACTGGTACCGTAGATGCCAGTGGAAACTACAGCATCAATGTACCAGGGTCAGACTTAGCTGCTGACACAGACACGACAGTAGAAGCAAGTGTAGCGACAACAGACGGATCGGGGAATGCAGGAAGTGCAAACACGAATCATGTTTATAATGTAGACACGACCGCTCCAGTTCCTACCATAAGTGTAGACAACATCACGGCAGACAACATAGTCAATGCAACAGAAGCAGGAACAACCATTGCAGTCACTGGAACGGTAGGCGGAGATTTCAATACCGGCGACACGGTAACCTTAGTAATCAATGGAAACAACTACACTGGTACTGTAGATGCCAGTGGAAACTACAGCATCAATGTACCAGGGTCAGACTTAGCTGCTGACACAGACACGACAGTAGAAGCAAGTGTAGCGACAACAGACGGATCGGGGAATGCAGGAAGTGCAAACACGAATCATGTTTATAATGTAGACACGACCGCTCCAGTTCCTACCATAAGTGTAGACAACATCACGGCAGACAACATAGTCAATGCAACAGAAGCAGGAACAACCATTGCAGTCACTGGAACGGTAGGCGGAGATTTCAATACCGGCGACACGGTAACCTTAGTAATCAATGGAAACAACTACACTGGTACCGTAGATGCCAGTGGAAACTACAGCATCAATGTACCAGGGTCAGACTTAGCTGCTGACACAGACACGACAGTAGAAGCAAGTGTAGCGACAACAGACGGATCGGGGAATGCAGGAAGTGCAAACACGAATCATGTTTATAATGTAGACACGACCGCTCCAGTTCCTACCATAAGTGTAGACAACATCACGGCAGACAACATAGTCAATGCAACAGAAGCAGGAACAACCATTGCAGTCACTGGAACGGTAGGCGGAGATTTCAATACCGGCGACACGGTAACCTTAGTAATCAATGGAAACAACTACACTGGTACTGTAGATGCCAGTGGAAACTACAGCATCAATGTACCAGGGTCAGACTTAGCTGCTGACACAGACACGACAGTAGAAGCAAGTGTAGCGACAACAGACGGATCGGGGAATGCAGGAAGTGCAAACACGAATCATGTTTATAATGTAGACACGACCGCTCCAGTTCCTACCATAAGTGTAGACAACATCACGGCAGACAACATAGTCAATGCAACAGAAGCAGGAACAACCATTGCAGTCACTGGAACGGTAGGCGGAGATTTCAATACCGGCGACACGGTAACCTTAGTAATCAATGGAAACAACTACACTGGTACTGTAGATGCCAGTGGAAACTACAGCATCAATGTACCAGGGTCAGACTTAGCTGCTGACACAGACACGACAGTAGAAGCAAGTGTAGCGACAACAGACGGATCGGGGAATGCAGGAAGTGCAAACACGAATCATGTTTATAATGTAGACACGACCGCTCCAGTTCCTACCATAAGTGTAGACAACATCACGGCAGACAACATAGTCAATGCAACAGAAGCAGGAACAACCATTGCAGTCACTGGAACGGTAGGCGGAGATTTCAATACCGGCGACACGGTAACCTTAGTAATCAATGGAAACAACTACACTGGTACCGTAGATGCCAGTGGAAACTACAGCATCAATGTACCAGGGTCAGACTTAGCTGCTGACACAGACACGACAGTAGAAGCAAGTGTAGCGACAACAGACGGATCGGGGAATGCAGGAAGTGCAAACACGAATCATGTTTATAATGTAGACACGACCGCTCCAGTTCCTACCATAAGTGTAGACAACATCACGGCAGACAACATAGTCAATGCAACAGAAGCAGGAACAACCATTGCAGTCACTGGAACAGTAGGCGGAGATTTCAATACCGGCGACACGGTAACCTTAGTAATCAATGGAAACAACTACACTGGTACCGTAGATGCCAGTGGAAACTACAGCATCAATGTACCAGGGTCAGACTTAGCTGCTGACACAGACACGACAGTAGAAGCAAGTGTAGCGACAACAGACGGATCGGGGAATGCAGGAAGTGCAAACACGAATCATGTTTATAATGTAGACACGACCGCTCCAGTTCCTACCATAAGTGTAGACAACATCACGGCAGACAACATAGTCAATGCAACAGAAGCAGGAACAACCATTGCAGTCACTGGAACGGTAGGCGGAGATTTCAATACCGGCGACACGGTAACCTTAGTAATCAATGGAAACAACTACACTGGTACCGTAGATGCCAGTGGAAACTACAGCATCAATGTACCAGGGTCAGACTTAGCTGCTGACACAGACACGACAGTAGAAGCAAGTGTAGCGACAACAGACGGATCGGGGAATGCAGGAAGTGCAAACACGAATCATGTTTATAATGTAGACACGACCGCTCCAGTTCCTACCATAAGTGTAGACAACATCACGGCAGACAACATAGTCAATGCAACAGAAGCAGGAACAACCATTGCAGTCACTGGAACGGTAGGCGGAGATTTCAATACCGGCGACACGGTAACCTTAGTAATCAATGGAAACAACTACACTGGTACCGTAGATGCCAGTGGAAACTACAGCATCAATGTACCAGGGTCAGACTTAGCTGCTGACACAGACACGACAGTAGAAGCAAGTGTAGCGACAACAGACGGATCGGGGAATGCAGGAAGTGCAAACACGAATCATGTTTATAATGTAGACACGACCGCTCCAGTTCCTACCATAAGTGTAGACAACATCACGGCAGACAACATAGTCAATGCAACAGAAGCAGGAACAACCATTGCAGTCACTGGAACGGTAGGCGGAGATTTCAATACCGGCGACACGGTAACCTTAGTAATCAATGGAAACAACTACACTGGTACCGTAGATGCCAGTGGAAACTACAGCATCAATGTACCAGGGTCAGACTTAGCTGCTGACACAGACACGACAGTAGAAGCAAGTGTAGCGACAACAGACGGATCGGGGAATGCAGGAAGTGCAAACACGAATCATGTTTATAATGTAGACACGACCGCTCCAGTTCCTACCATAAGTGTAGACAACATCACGGCAGACAACATAGTCAATGCAACAGAAGCAGGAACAACCATTGCAGTCACTGGAACGGTAGGCGGAGATTTCAATACCGGCGACACGGTAACCTTAGTAATCAATGGAAACAACTACACTGGTACCGTAGATGCCAGTGGAAACTACAGCATCAATGTACCAGGGTCAGACTTAGCTGCTGACACAGACACGACAGTAGAAGCAAGTGTAGCGACAACAGACGGATCGGGGAATGCAGGAAGTGCAAACACGAATCATGTTTATAATGTAGACACGACCGCTCCAGTTCCTACCATAAGTGTAGACAACATCACGGCAGACAACATAGTCAATGCAACAGAAGCAGGAACAACCATTGCAGTCACTGGAACGGTAGGCGGAGATTTCAATACCGGCGACACGGTAACCTTAGTAATCAATGGAAACAACTACACTGGTACCGTAGATGCCAGTGGAAACTACAGCATCAATGTACCAGGGTCAGACTTAGCTGCTGACACAGACACGACAGTAGAAGCAAGTGTAGCGACAACAGACGGATCGGGGAATGCAGGAAGTGCAAACACGAATCATGTTTATAATGTAGACACGACCGCTCCAGTTCCTACCATAAGTGTAGACAACATCACGGCAGACAACATAGTCAATGCAACAGAAGCAGGAACAACCATTGCAGTCACTGGAACGGTAGGCGGAGATTTCAATACCGGCGACACGGTAACCTTAGTAATCAATGGAAACAACTACACTGGTACCGTAGATGCCAGTGGAAACTACAGCATCAATGTACCAGGGTCAGACTTAGCTGCTGACACAGACACGACAGTAGAAGCAAGTGTAGCGACAACAGACGGATCGGGGAATGCAGGAAGTGCAAACACGAATCATGTTTATAATGTAGACACGACCGCTCCAGTTCCTACCATAAGTGTAGACAACATCACGGCAGACAACATAGTCAATGCAACAGAAGCAGGAACAACCATTGCAGTCACTGGAACGGTAGGCGGAGATTTCAATACCGGCGACACGGTAACCTTAGTAATCAATGGAAACAACTACACTGGTACCGTAGATGCCAGTGGAAACTACAGCATCAATGTACCAGGGTCAGACTTAGCTGCTGACACAGACACGACAGTAGAAGCAAGTGTAGCGACAACAGACGGATCGGGGAATGCAGGAAGTGCAAACACGAATCATGTTTATAATGTAGACACGACCGCTCCAGTTCCTACCATAAGTGTAGACAACATCACGGCAGACAACATAGTCAATGCAACAGAAGCAGGAACAACCATTGCAGTCACTGGAACGGTAGGCGGAGATTTCAATACCGGCGACACGGTAACCTTAGTAATCAATGGAAACAACTACACTGGTACCGTAGATGCCAGTGGAAACTACAGCATCAATGTACCAGGGTCAGACTTAGCTGCTGACACAGACACGACAGTAGAAGCAAGTGTAGCGACAACAGACGGATCGGGGAATGCAGGAAGTGCAAACACGAATCATGTTTATAATGTAGACACGACCGCTCCAGTTCCTACCATAAGTGTAGACAACATCACGGCAGACAACATAGTCAATGCAACAGAAGCAGGAACAACCATTGCAGTCACTGGAACGGTAGGCGGAGATTTCAATACCGGCGACACGGTAACCTTAGTAATCAATGGAAACAACTACACTGGTACCGTAGATGCCAGTGGAAACTACAGCATCAATGTACCAGGGTCAGACTTAGCTGCTGACACAGACACGACAGTAGAAGCAAGTGTAGCGACAACAGACGGATCGGGGAATGCAGGAAGTGCAAACACGAATCATGTTTATAATGTAGACACGACCGCTCCAGTTCCTACCATAAGTGTAGACAACATCACGGCAGACAACATAGTCAATGCAACAGAAGCAGGAACAACCATTGCAGTCACTGGAACGGTAGGCGGAGATTTCAATACCGGCGACACGGTAACCTTAGTAATCAATGGAAACAACTACACTGGTACCGTAGATGCCAGTGGAAACTACAGCATCAATGTACCAGGGTCAGACTTAGCTGCTGACACAGACACGACAGTAGAAGCAAGTGTAGCGACAACAGACGGATCGGGGAATGCAGGAAGTGCAAACACGAATCATGTTTATAATGTAGACACGACCGCTCCAGTTCCTACCATAAGTGTAGACAACATCACGGCAGACAACATAGTCAATGCAACAGAAGCAGGAACAACCATTGCAGTCACTGGAACGGTAGGCGGAGATTTCAATACCGGCGACACGGTAACCTTAGTAATCAATGGAAACAACTACACTGGTACCGTAGATGCCAGTGGAAACTACAGCATCAATGTACCAGGGTCAGACTTAGCTGCTGACACAGACACGACAGTAGAAGCAAGTGTAGCGACAACAGACGGATCGGGGAATGCAGGAAGTGCAAACACGAATCATGTTTATAATGTAGACACGACCGCTCCAGTTCCTACCATAAGTGTAGACAACATCACGGCAGACAACATAGTCAATGCAACAGAAGCAGGAACAACCATTGCAGTCACTGGAACGGTAGGCGGAGATTTCAATACCGGCGACACGGTAACCTTAGTAATCAATGGAAACAACTACACTGGTACCGTAGATGCCAGTGGAAACTACAGCATCAATGTACCAGGGTCAGACTTAGCTGCTGACACAGACACGACAGTAGAAGCAAGTGTAGCGACAACAGACGGATCGGGGAATGCAGGAAGTGCAAACACGAATCATGTTTATAATGTAGACACGACCGCTCCAGTTCCTACCATAAGTGTAGACAACATCACGGCAGACAACATAGTCAATGCAACAGAAGCAGGAACAACCATTGCAGTCACTGGAACAGTAGGCGGAGATTTCAATACCGGCGACACGGTAACCTTAGTAATCAATGGAAACAACTACACTGGTACCGTAGATGCCAGTGGAAACTACAGCATCAATGTACCAGGGTCAGACTTAGCTGCTGACACAGACACGACAGTAGAAGCAAGTGTAAGTTCAATTGATAGTGATGGGAATAGAGGATCTGCTTTGAATACTCATAAATACTATTTACAAGACACGGATAATGATGGCATATCAGATGTTGTAGATGTAGATGATGATAATGATGGGATTCCAGATGTTGAAGAGGGAGATGGTTTAGTAGATACTGATGGTGATGGAATTCCAGATTCATTAGACCTAGATTCTGATAATGATGGTATTAATGATGTAATAGAAGGAGGAAATGGAGATTTAGATACCAACGAAGACGGTGTTATAGACTCTGGCGATTCAGGGTATACAGATGCTAATGGAGATGGACAAGCTGATGATTCTGTAGATGATGATGAAGAGCCAGATACGGATGGCGACGGTACTCCAGATTATCAAGATTTAGATAGTGATAATGACGGTATTAATGATGTTATTGAGGGAGGAAATGAAAGTTCCGATACTAATGGTGATGGAGTTATAGATTCTAATGATATGGGAGGTTCAGATTCTGATGAAGATGGAATTTCTGATAGTATTGATGGAGATATAAATAATTTTGGTGAGGGAGGTAATGGAGATGATACTCCAGTAGATACAGATGGAGATGGTGTTCCTAACTATCAAGATTTAGATAGCGATAATGATGGAGTAAATGATGTTGTAGAAGGAGGGAATTTAGATGAAGATGGAGATGGACAAGTGGAAAACCCTTTAGATGATTCAGACGGAGATGGAATTTCTGATAGTGTTGATGGTTTAGATGGTTTTGGAGATGCTAATAATCCAGATAATAACTCTAGCCCTACAGATCCAAACGATGGAGGTAACGGAGTGATAGATGGAGAAGATACAGATGGAGATGGAATACCTGACATTATAGATGGTTTTGATGGGTTTGGGGATGCAATCAATGATGACACTTGTGTGAAAGTAAACAACTTAATGAGTCCTAATGGAGATGAAGCAAACAGTTACTTACACATTGATTGTATTGAAAATTTCCCAAATAATACTCTTGAAATTTTTAATAGATGGGGTAATACAGTATATAAAACTGAAGGATATAACAATAGTAGTGTTGTGTTTAGAGGAATTTCCGAAGGAAGAGCTAATATAAATGTAGGCGATAAATTGCCAGTTGGAACATACTTCTATATTTTAGATCTTGGAAATGGAAGTAAAGTTAAAAAAGGCTGGATTTACATTAATAGATAATCTGGATTTATAAAAAAGACTGATGAATAAAAGTATTAATCAAATGAAATTATATTTAAGTTTAATTATAATATGTACAATGAGTATTTGTATAACTACAAGTATTCATGCGCAACAAGATCCTCAGTACACACAGTATATGTACAATACAATGAATGTAAACCCTGCTTATGCAGGGTCTAGAGGGCATACAGTAATTACTGCATTAGGTAGAATGCAATGGGTAGGTTTTGAGGGAGCTCCCAATACTCAAAACTTATCATACGATACTCCTTTAGGATATTCTGGGTTAGGATTAGGGGTTAACTTAATGAATGACCAAGTAGGACCATCTAGTGAAATATATTTAGACGCTAATGTATCTTACAATATACAAACAGGTGCAGAAGGAAATTTAGCCTTTGGTTTACGTTTAGGAGGAAGGTTATTAAATATAGATTGGTCAAAAGGAACTTATAAAGATGATGAAGTTGTTTTTCAAGATAATATTAATAAGTTCTTACCAACTGTTGGAGCAGGTATTTATTATCATCAACCACAATGGTATGTTGGATTATCGGTACCTAATATTTTAAGAATGGAACATTACGATGCTGAAACTCCAGGAGAAGTAGCAGTAGAAAGAATGCACTTTTTCTTAATCGCAGGATATGTTTTCGATATAAATGAAGACTTAAAGTTTAAACCAGCAGCTTTGTTAAAAGGAGTTTCAGGGGCACCTCTATCATTAGATATTTCAGCTAATTTACTATTTAATGAGAAGTTTAGAGTTGGAGCTTCTTGGAGATGGGATGATTCTGTAAGTGCACTTTTAGGTTTTCAAGCAACAGACTCTTTACTTATAGGGTATTCATATGATTTAACAACATCAAACTATAATGTAACAAATTCTGGGACACACGAAATTATGCTACAGTATGAAATCTTTAAGGATATTAGATATAGGTCACCGAGATTCTTTTAAAAAGAGAGAAATGAAATTAAAAAAGATACTAACATTAACAATATTGTTAATGCTTACTGCAGTTGGATTTAGCCAAAGTAGAAAAGTAGCAGATCGTTATTTTGAAGAATTTTCTTATGTCCAATCGGCCAAATTATATAAAGATTTAGTATTAATTAAAGGAGATAGCTCTCAACATGTGTTAACTAGGTTAGCTGAGTCTTACTATAATAATTCAAATACAGAAGAAGCAGAAATATGGTATCAAAAACTTATTTCAAATTTTAATGAAAAAGTGGAAGAAAAACATTTGTTTAAATATGCTCAAGCTTTGAGGAGTAATGGAAAGTATAAAAAATCAGATTCTATATTTTTAAGATTAACTCAAGCACAAAAAAATAGTTTAAATGAGGAACTTAAAAAAGAAAACTATTTATTAGACTACACTAATAAAGAAAAGAGAATAGGAGTAAGAAACTTGGCTATAAATACGCCTTATTCAGAATTTGGAGGGTTTTTATTGAATGGAAAAGCATATTTCTCATCATCTGTAGCTAACGACTCAAAAAAACAAAAAATATATAAGTGGAATAATCAACCATTTTTAAATATTTATAAAGCAGAAGAAAGTATACAAACATTAGAAGGTAGTAAGCAAGACACTATCTTAGTTTTAGGTAATGTTCAAAAGCTTGGAGAGCCAATAGCTTCTGAACTTCATGAGTCTACGCCTATCTTTACAAAAGATGGAAAAACTATTTATTTTACAAGAAATAATTCTGAAGGAAAGAAAGTAAAGAGAAGTAAGAACAACATATCTAATTTAAAAATTTATAAAGCCAGTTATATTAATGGTTATTGGGTTAACGTTAAAGAGCTACCATTTAATAAAGATGAATATTCAACAGGTCATCCAGCTTTAAGTCCAGATGAAAAAACATTATACTTTGTTTCTAATATGCCTGGAGGATATGGTCAGTCTGACATTTATAAAGTAGAAATAAAAGGAAATGATGAGTATGGAGAACCAGTAAATTTAGGAAGTGATATAAATACATCAGAGAAAGAAGTCTTTCCGTATGTAGGAAATGATAATGTATTATATTTTTCATCTAACGGGCATTTAGGTTTAGGACTGCTTGATATTTTTCAAGCAAAGATTAAAGAGGATGGTACATTTTTATCACCTGAAAACTTAGGGTATCCATTCAATAGTAAAAAAGACGACTTTTCATTTTTTATAAGTGAAAATGGAAAAAGAGGTTTCTTTTCGTCAAATAGAGAAAAAGGAAAAGGAGATGATGATATTTATAGCTTCTTTATCTATACGGACCCACCAGTATGTACACAAATTGTTAAAGGAGTAATAGAAAACAATAAAACAAATACTCCGGTAGATGCGGTTGTAGTAAAACTAATTAATAAAGAAAAAGAAGTTATAGCAGAAACAATTTCTGATAGTTCAGGTAACTATACTTTTAAAGATGTGCCATGTAATAATACCTATACAGTTACAGCAACTAAATTAGATCATAGATCAAATAGAAGTATAGTTCGAACTAATAATAAGAGAAATAAAGAAATTAAAGCAAACTTAAAGTTAACACCATTAATAATAGGAAACCAAATAGTTATAAAACCTATTTATTTTGATTATGATAAGTATGATATTAGGGAGGATGCAGAGTATGAGTTAGAAAATATTGTAACAGTAATGACTAATCATCCTGAGTTAGTGATAAAAATAGAGTCACATACAGATAGTCGAGGTAGAAGAGATTACAATAGGTTTTTGTCAGATAAAAGAGCAAAATCTACGAGAGATTACATATTATCAAGAGGAATTGCAAGTAATAGGATTGAAAGTGCTATAGGTTATGGTGAAGACAACCCTTTAAATGATTGTGTAGACGGAAAAAAGTGTACTGAAGAAGAATATCAATTAAACAGACGTTCATATTTTTATATAGTAGAAGGGAGTGAATCTATAGAAATAAGACAGGAACAAGAAAAGAAAAGGATCAATAGAAGATTTACGACAAGAAAAAGTAATTTTTTAGAGTTTTTAAGCAAAAACTTAAAAAAAACTGATAGAAGCTTAAGACCAGAGGATAATAAATGTTTTAAAGAAAAAGATAGTGATTGTCAAAAGTTAAACAAAAACGTAAAATTAAACTATAAAAAATAAAATTTTATTTAAATAGTTGTAAAATCAATAAATAAAAAACTCCTTTATTTAAAGGAGTTTTTTATTTATACTGACATAATAATATATCGAAAATTAAGTTATAGAGTTACATTAACTTATTATCATTTATTATTAATTATGAAAAAATTATTTATTCCTTTAGCGGTATTGGCTTTAACAATGTCGTCTTGTGTATCAAAAAAGAAGTATGTAGAACTTGAACAAAAGTATAATGATACTAGAGGAAATTTACAAAAGACAACTCTAGAAAAAGAGCAATTAGAAGCTAAGTTTGCTAAAATAGAAAAGAGAGTTGATGATTACAATGAAAAAATTAACTCATTAAAGAGTGTAAACGAAACACTTCATGAAGAAAATAACATTAAGCTAGATATGGTTGGAAAATCAGCTGTAATCTCAAACTCTGTAAAAGAAAAAATGAGAGAAACGCTTAAAAATGTTGATCCAGCTGAGTTAGCTAATGTTAAAACGTTAAAAGACTCCATGAATGTAGCTATTGCTCACAACTTAAAAAAATCTATCAATACTTCAGAGTTAGAAAATGATGAAGATGTAAATATTGACATTGATCAAACAGTTGTGATGATTTCTGTTTCAGACAAAATGTTATTTAATACAGCTAGTTATAGAGTTAAAAAAAATGCACATAAATTAATAAAAAAATTAGCTGATGTGATTAACTCTGAACCAAGCATGGATGTTATGATAGAAGGTCATACAGACTCAAGACCTATTAGTAATGCAGTTGTACAAGATAACTGGGATTTAAGTGTTAAAAGAGCAACATCTATCGTTAGGCTTTTAGAGAAAAAATACAACGTTGATCCAAGTAGATTAATAGCTTCTGGTAGAGGTAGTTCTGTGCCACTTGTTGAAAATAACTCGGCTAGCAATAGAGCTAGAAATAGAAGAACTAGAATTGTAATTTTACCAAACTTAGATAAGTTTTTTGGTTTGTTAGCAACAGAAGAAAACATTAAGCTTTAATAAGAAAAAAAGACAAAAAAGTAAGCCAGCATTATTGCTGGCTTTTTTTATGCTCATTACTTTAATAACTTACCTAATTTAAGTTCTATTTTGATATTGTTTAGATAATCAGAGAAAGTATGAAAACCTTCATTTATGCTTTAAAACAGGTAAAAGAAAAAGGTGTATATAAAGTAATTTTCTAATAAAGGATTAAAAGAGGAAAACTCTACCTTAATAGGAGTAAAGGTATATAAGTGTTATAGTGAGATAAAAAAAATAAAAGAGGAGAGTATTCTAGTAAATTTAAAAACTTTAAAAGGAAAAAACTAAAAAAAGCTTCTAATTATATAATTAGAAGCTTTTTTAAACACTTTTAAGAGTTATTTTATACCTTATTCATGAAGTTTAAAGTTAACAGGAATGTAATATTCAACATTAGCTGTTTTTCCATTATGTTCTCCAGGAACGAATTTAGGTAACTTAGAAACCATTCTCTTAGCTTCTTGTTCTAATAAGTGACCATCTTTAGGTCCTTTCATTTTTATGTTAGTTACCTCTCCTTTTTTATCTATGATAAAGCGAACCCATACTCTACCTTCAATATTTTGTTCTGCAGCTGCTGCAGGGTAGTTAAAGTTTCTTTGAATATGACTAACCATTCTTTCATTGAAACAGGTTAATTTTTGCATATCAGGAACTTTTGTACAAGCTTTGAATTGAGGAATACTTTGTACCTCTACAAATTTTACAAAATCAGTAATAGTTTTTTCTTTTACTACATTAGAACTTTTTTTAGCTACGACTTTACTTGTTGTACTAGATGAAGAATTATTTGATGCTCCTGGAGCCTTGAAAGTGATAGGAACTCCGTACTTTACTTTAACAGTCCTACCATTATGTTTACCAGGAATAAAGTTTGGAAGGTTATTAATTATTCTTTCAGCTTCTTTTTCTAAAGACTCTCCACCTTTTGGTCCACGTAGTAAGATATCTTCAACATTTCCTTGCTCATTGATTGTAAATTGAACTAAAACTCTTCCTTGTATACCAGCTTCAATGGCGTCTTGAGGGTAGTTGAAATTTTTAATAATATGTTTAGTCATGTTTGTTTCAAAACACTTTGCTTGCTTTATTAAAGGAACATTGTTACACTTACTAAACAATGGAATTTCTTCAACTAAATTAAAAGGTACTTTTTCAATAGTTGAAGAATTATCTTCTAACTCAAGTTTACCAATTAACAAAGACTTCTTTTTAATATCAGCTACTTTTTGTGAAGAATTAATACCTCCACCTATAGCAGAAACAGCCTCTTTATTCTTACGAACAACACGTCTTCTGGTTGAGACTTCAATAGAAAGTTGTTTTTTTGCACCACTCTCGGTGTCTTCAATTGCACATTTTGTGATACTGTTTGGATCAGCGATTTGTTCATCTGGAGTAGTACATACTTCTTGTCCTACAGCCGCTAAAGAAAGTAGCATAGCAGCTACTACTAAGGGGAATTTTTTAATCATGTGTGCTCTATTTTTAAGTGTTTGGTTTAGTTATTAACACGTTAACTAACGCTGTAAATATAAGTAAAAAATAGAATATAGCAAATTATTTTATAATCTTGACCAAAACATAGTTCCTTTAAAAAGAAAATATAAAGTTATGGAACTTTAAAAATTATAGGTAAAGCATATTTTACATTAACCGAGCTACCTTTATGACTTCCAGGAATAAATTTAGGGAGCAGTGAAATTAATCTTTCTGCTTCTTTTTTTAGAAGTGCACTGTTTTTAGGTCCTTTCTTTTTTATGTCAATTACTTTTCCTTGCTTATCAATAGTAAATTGAACTAAAATTTTACCTTCAATTTTTTTTCGCAAGGCCTCTTTTGGATAATCAAAATTTCTAACAATATGTTTAATCATTTCTTTTTCAAAACACTTGGATTGTTGTAGAATTGGAGTCTTTTTACACTCATTAAACAAAGGAATTTGTTCAACTAGATGAAAAGGAATTTTATCTAAAGAAGTTAAAAAATCTTCTTTTAAGTTTAGTTTTTCTACAAGAGAATTTTTACTTTTTATTTCTTCTACTTTATTTGATTTTGCTGAAATAGTATTTGTTTTTCTAAGTTTACGATGTCTTTTTCTTGTCGAAATTTCTTTAGTTTTTTCAGTTTCTAGAGCTTCTTTTACATCTTCTATAGAGCACTTAGTAATACTAATGGTATTTAAATCTTGGATATTTTCATTTGGGGTTTCACATTTTTCTTGAGCATAAGAAAATGATATTGAAAATAAAAAAAAGGTAAAGATATGTTTCATTTGTGTGTGTTAAAGAGGAATTTTTAAGGAGCACGAAAATAAAATTATCTGAAAATCTAGATAAATATTTTATATTAATTTAAGATTAAATTTATAGGAAAAGAGTATGTGACATCAACAGGAATTCCTTTTTCCTTACCTGATTCTAACTGAGGTAACTTGTTAATAATTCGGTTGATTTCGTTGGTAATAATATCACTTGGTTTAGAGCTTACTACTTGAATGTTTTTTGGTAATCCATATATATCTATTGTGAATTGAATCAAAATTCTGCCACGTATACCTTCTTCTGAAAAGACTTCAGGATAATAATTTTTAGAAAAATGTTTTTGCATATTGTCTTTAAAACATTTTTTTGCATTTTCGTTAGAACTATTTTTACACTTAGGAAATAAAGGAACTTGCTCAACAACAGAAAATAAAATTTCTTTAGTTTGAGATTTTAAGGAATTTTGTATTGATAAGTCATTGTTTGTAGTAATAATAGAAACTTTTGAAGAAGCATTTAAGCTTGATTGATTTTTTTGAGTAATCTTTCTTACTTTTTTTATTCTGTTTCTAGCAGTTAGTGTTTGAGTTGTTTTTTTTCTAGGAATTTGATTTTCTTTACCAATTTCACATTTATCCATACTAATAATATTTAAATCAATAGTATTATCTTCAGGCTTAGTACATACTTCTTGAGCTTCGAGTGTAATTGAGATGAAAAGAAAAAATGTTAAAAAAAGGAAAGTTGTTTTCATAAGGCTTAAGAGCTTGTTTGATGACGTAAAAATCATTCTTTTTTACTCTTTTGTTCTTAAGTAATTATGATATATCTATTAAGTAATATGTTCTTTAATGTTATGAATATTAAGTAAATATTAAGTGAAATGAGATAATAAAAAAAGCCTTCATAATTTATGAAGGCTTTACTTACTTGTATAATAAATTGTAAGCTATTACTTTACATTCATTAACTCAACATCAAAAATTAAAGTAGCGTTTGGAGGAATTACACCACCAGCACCTTGTGCACCATATGCTAAGTCAGATGGAATTACTAAACGAGCTTTGTCGCCCACTTTTAACAACTGAATACCTTCATCCCAACCAGGAATTACCTGACCAACACCAATAGCAAAATCGATAGGTTGTTTGCGCTTATATGATGAATCAAATACAGTTCCATCTAATAACTGACCTTTATAGTGTACAGAAACCATAGCTCCTTTAGTAGCTTGTTTTCCGTCTCCATTTTGTAAGATCTTATAACGTAAACCGCTTGGAGTTTCGTCATATCCTGCTGCTACTTGATCTAATAACTCTTTTTGTTTAGCTTTTGCTTCAGCTTCACGTTTTTCACGAGCTCCTTCAAAAGTTCTAAAAGCTTCTACAGCATTAAAAGCTTCAGCATCACTACCAACACGAATAATTTCTACATCCATAGTATCGTCTTGAGCAATTGTATCAACAACGTCTTGTCCTTCAACAACACTACCAAAAACAGTGTGTTTACCGTCTAACCAAGGAGTAGCAACATGTGTAATAAAAAATTGAGAACCATTGGTTCCAGGTCCTGCATTTGCCATTGATAATTTTCCTGGAGCATCGTGCTTTAATTCAGGATGAATTTCATCATCAAATTTATAACCAGGGTTTCCTGTTCCTGTTCCTTGAGGGCAACCACCTTGAATCATAAAATCAGCAATTACACGGTGAAATTTTAACCCATTATAATAAGGAGTTCCCTGTGGTTTTGCTGAGTTTTCTAAGTTTCCTTCTGCTAAAGCAACAAAGTTACCTACAGTTCCAGGAGTTTTTTCGTATTCTAAGTTTACTAAAATATCACCTTTTGGAGTGGTGAACTTTGCATAAATTCCGTTATCCATTTTTCTCTTGTTTATTTATATGTGTATGATTCCAGTGTCCAAAATTTAAGGGAAAAAAGAATCTTTTTTTTAAATAGCTAAATCATTGTTTTTCTTAGCAATGACAAAGTTAGTTTTTTACTGATAAAGTTGAAAGGTTAAAGCTTAAACCTATGTTAATATTGTTTGAGTTAACATTACCGAAAGGAGAATAATATCTACCTCCAGACGCAATTATAGAAACCTGATTTACTATATCATAACTCAATCCAAGTGTAGGACGGATAATGATTCCTTCGTCAGTATCTATACCAGCACCTCCACCAGCTCCTGCCATAACTTCTATAAATCCACGCATTTTTTTATTAAAAAAATACGGACTATATATACCACCACCGACTAATCCGTGAGCATATCCACCCGAACGACCGTCATATGCAAAACCTGCTTCTCCGGAAATATATAGCGAATGATTTAAATCATAGTTAACTTTAAAACCAATTAATTGTAAATCAATTTCAGTAGCGTCGTAAATATCATCTGTTTTAGCAACATCAAAATAACTTTGATTTTGAACTTCAAAACGTAACCCTTTTGTACGATAAGTACTGTTCTCTTTGGAAGATGTTCCGCCATTTAATCCGAAGTATTTTAAACCAAACCCGAAAGTATAGGCTTCTAAATCACCTGCAATTGCACGATAATATCCACCATGACCACTAATGGCAATGTTTTTAAATAGTTTTAAGTCAATTCCTGCAGAAGGGTAGATCATTAACCCACCTTCAGGAGCCACACGACCACCAGCAGCACCAATACCTAATTTTCCGAAGATATTAATGTATTTTGATTGATATGGATGATATCCAGCACCTACAAATAAATCCATAAAACCAGCACGTAGCCCCCTGTAAATTGCGTCGGTGTGAGCAAATAGAAAAGTGTTTTCGTTCAAATATTTCTGATACTCAAATCCAAGTACATATAGTAATTCATTTAGGTCATCCCCATTATCTTTTTTCGAATTACCAATAGGTTTAAAGAAATCAAAACGAATTTGTTGTGCATTTTTAACCACTGGTTTACTCCAAAAACTATCTGGAGAAAGATTGTCTGCTACAAATTTTTGATGCGCTTTATCATAATCAGTAAAACGTAAAATACTTGGTATCTCTACAAAGAAAGAAACTGAATTACTTTTAATTTCTCCTGATAAAAAGTTAACATGACTGTATTGTACACCAAAAGAATAATCATTTTTCTTGTATTGTAATCCGATATTCGGATTGATAAAACCGCCATCATTTACCAAGTAACGATATCCGCCGCCGCCGCCAAAATGGAAATTAGCATCAATATATAAGTTTTTGTATAGTTTTTTATTTATTCCTAATTCAGCACCTAACGTAAATAATCCTCCTTGGTCTCCTGTTACCGCAAAATGAAATCCAGCTCCACCATATAACCAATCATTAATAGGGATTTGATAATGCAAGCCAGTCAAACCCATCGTTGATTTTAAGTCAGGAAACTTATCCGAAGGCATTTCAACAGGAATAAAATTCAAACGAACTTTATTGTGTAATTCTTTTCCTTGTAAACTCGATAAACCCTCTTGACTATAAGTTAGGAAAGAGAAAAGAGAGAAGAGAAAAGAGAATATGTAGGGTTTGTTAAAACTCACTAGTGAAATGTAATTTTACCGTTGGATATTTGCTTTGTGTCATTTGAATTGTAAACGGAGAATCAGCTAAAAACACTAGTTGACCTTGTTTGTCTTTAGCTAAATAACGTTGTTTTACACGTTTAAACTCTTTGAACTCTTCATTTTTAGGGTCTTCTGGTTCAACCCAACAAGCTTTGTGTACTGCAATATTTTCATACGAACATTTAGCACCATATTCATGCTCTAAACGATACTGAATTACCTCGTATTGTAGAGCTCCAACTGTACCAATAATTCTTCGACCGTTCATATCTAAGGTAAATAACTGAGCAACTCCTTCATCCATTAACTGGTCTAAACCTTTATAAAGTTGTTTAGCCTTCATTGGGTCAGCATTATTTACATAACGGAAATGTTCTGGAGAGAAACTAGGAATTCCTTTAAAATTTAATTGTTCTCCTTCTGTTAATGTATCTCCAATTTTAAAGTTTCCAGTATCGTGTAAACCAACAATGTCACCTGGGAAAGACTCTTCAACAATTTCTTTTTTCTCAGCAAAAAAGGCATTCGGACTAGAAAATTTTACTTTTTTACCGTTACGAACATGTAAGTAGGGTGTGTTTCTTTTAAAAGTTCCTGATACAATCTTTACAAAAGCTAAACGATCACGGTGTTTCGGATCCATGTTTGCATGAATCTTAAACACAAATCCTGTTAACTTTTCCTCTTTAGAGTCTACCAAACGTTCCTCAGCTTTTTTTGGCTGTGGATTTGGAGCAATATCAATAAAGCAATCTAATAACTCTTTTACTCCAAAATTATTTAAAGCAGAACCAAAGAAAACAGGCTGTAAATCTCCATTAACATAAGCTTCTTGGTCAAAGTCTGGATATACTTCATTTACTAACTCCAATTCTTCACGAAGTGTATTTGCAGAATTTTCTCCTACAATTTTATCTAGCTCAGGGTTATCTATATCATCAAATTCAACACCTTCAGAAATAGTTTGTTTGTTGTCTCCGGAAAAGATATTTAATTTCTTTTCCCAAATATTATAAATTCCTTTAAAGTCATATCCCATTCCGATAGGGAAGCTTAACGGAGTTACTTTTAAACCTAGTTTTTGCTCAACTTCATCTAATAAATCAAAAGCATCTTTACCTTCACGGTCTAATTTATTGATAAAAACAATCATTGGAATTTTACGCATACGACAAACCTCTACTAATTTTTCGGTTTGTTCCTCAACCCCTTTTGCGACATCAATAACTACAATAACACTATCTACCGCAGTTAAGGTTCTAAAGGTGTCCTCAGCAAAATCTTTGTGACCAGGGGTATCAAGAATATTGATTTTTTTGTCTTTATAAATAAAAGCTAATACAGAGGTAGCAACAGAGATACCACGTTGGCGCTCAATCTCCATAAAATCAGAAGTAGCTCCTTTTTTAATTTTATTATTTTTTACCGCACCAGCTTCTTGAATCGCTCCACCAAAAAGTAATAATTTTTCAGTTAAGGTGGTTTTACCTGCATCTGGGTGTGATATAATTCCGAATGTACGTCTCTTCTGTATTTCTTCTAAAAAACTCATCTATAAATTTTAAGGTTGCAAAGATACATTTTAAAGCGAACTGTTCAAAAGAAGCTTTACACAGATATGTTTTTTAATTTGAAGAATGAAATTAGCTATAATTTTACGGGAGAGTTTATCAAGTTTTTCCAGTTTTCAATTATTTCGATAGGGTGATTCATTTCATCATCTAAATTACGTTTTTTTTGCTCTTTATATGCTGGGACTTCTTGTTTAACAAATTGGTCAAATTTAGGGTTATTACCATGTTTATCATCTTGCCCAATTTCCCAAACTATGTTTGTAGCAACACCGTTATCTTTTATTCTACAATAGTAAGTTCTGTCAGTAGCTAAAGTTTGTCCAATAACATAAGCACGTTCAGTCATAAATTTTTCAGTTTTTACAGCATTATCACTTGCTTTCATTATAGCATCATATGTGTTTTTTGCATGTTTTATAAAACTTTTAGCTGTTTTTGCAAGTGTACCTGTATTAGCTTTTCCATAACTAGATTTATTAGCAGGCAACCATTCTCCCTTACTGTTTTTATTCATAGGGTCAACATTTGCCATTTCTTGATAAATACTTAATTGAAGAGTTGCACCTAACATAAAAACTGTAAAACCAGCATTTGCTTTATCTTTTTGTTGAAGTGTACCCAACATACCCTGAGCTCCAGAAAGAAAGGTTTGGTCATATTTTTGTAATAAATTAAATAAATGTTCACGATCTTCTTTATTATTAAGATTTCGCTGTTTTAGTGCAGGAACGTATTCGTAGTTAATTTTTTGTATTAGATTAGTAATAGCTCCACTAATAGAGTCTATTTTACTTTGTTGTATTTCTTGTTTAACTATTTTGGTAATCTGAGCGTATACTTCGTCAAAATATTCAGGAATTTCAGGAGGGAAAATAGCTTCGATAATTGCGTTGGCAATTGCGCCACCAACAGCACTAAGCATTCCAGAAGCAATTCCTTTACCCATAAAAACGGCTACACTTTTAGCATTAAGCTTTAATGATAATGAGTTTAAACTTGAGTATAGCTTTGGCGATGTTATAAATTTAGGCTCTTGTAGTATTGGAATATATTCATTGTTAAGTCCAATGTTTTTTAATAAAAAGTATAAAACGGCTTTGTTGGTAATAACCTCATATACAAGAGTCCGTTTAGGAAAATCATTAAAATTCTCTGATAAGAAAGTTATTCTACTACTTAAAACTACTTCATTAGGAAGTAAAGGGTATTCATCAAAAATGCCTCTTTTAAGGCAATTTATATTTGGTTCTAATTCTTTAGGTGTATTAGGCACTTCTTCTGGTTTAGCCACTTTAATTTCTGTTGTTAAGTTATCTTTATCAATAGAAACTGGTGGTGCGCCAGGTAACTTTTTTTGAATGAAAGTATTAACTTTTAGAGTGTAATACTCTTTAGGTGTTTCTGGCTGTAAGTTACCGTAAACTAATAAAATATCAGGATTGATAGTGCTTAGTTTTTTTTGAGTTAATTGAATCATTTTAACTAGATTTTGTAGTGAATTAATTTAATTACTCTAAACTAAGAAAACTAAATGAAAAGTTTTTTTATTTAGGTATAAGCGTTATGTTTTTGTGTATAGACTAATTAAAATTAACTGTTTTTCGTAAGTTTGCTTTTCATAAATTTTCTGTATGAAGGAGCAAGTAATTTTAGTTGATCAGCAAGACAACCCTATAGGACTAATGGAAAAGATAGAAGCACACGAAAAAGCTTTGTTGCATAGAGCGTTTTCGGTATTCGTTTTTAATGATAAAAACGAGTTAATGTTGCAACAACGTGCTGCTGAAAAATACCATTCTCCTTTGTTATGGACAAATACTTGTTGTTCACACCAAAGAGATGGAGAATCGAACATTGAAGCTGGAAAACGTAGATTACAAGAAGAAATGGGGTTTTCATGTGAGTTAGAAGAAGTATTCTCTTTTATTTATAAAGCTCCGTTTGATAATGGCTTAACAGAGCATGAATACGATCATGTAATGATTGGTCGATTTAACGACGAACCTATTGTAAACCCTGAAGAAGTGGCGTCATATAAATGGATGCCTTTAGAGGAGGTGAAAAATGATATAGAAAATCATCCAGAAAAGTATACAGCTTGGTTTAAAATAATTTTTAAAGAATCGTACGATAAAATATCTAAGTATATTTAATTATGCCTAAAGTAACAGTTCACAGAAAAGCACATTTTAATGCAGCACATAGGTTATTTAACCCTAAATGGTCTGATGAGAAAAATTACGAGGTTTTTGGTAAGTGTAGTAACCCTAATTACCACGGTCATAATTATGAGCTAATTGTTTCATTAACTGGTGAGATAGATCAAGAAACAGGATATGTATATGATTTAGGTAAGTTGAAAGATTTAATTAAGTCGAAGGTTGAAGATCTATTGGATCATAAAAACTTAAATATTGAAGTAAAGGAGTTTAAAAATGTTAATCCTACAGTAGAAAACATATCAGTAGTAATTTATAATAAGTTACGTGTAAGTATTCCAGAAAAATTAGACTTAGCAATTACATTATATGAAACTCCAAGAAACTACGTAACTTATAGAGGTACATAATTTATGATAAACCAATTACTACGATTTACTCCAATTTTAAAGCAAAAGGTTTGGGGAGGAAAAAAACTAAACCTACTACTTCATAAAAACTCAGACGGATCCAATATTGGAGAGAGTTGGGAAATTTCAGATGTTGATGGAGATGAATCGGTTGTTAGTAATGGTAACCTTAAAGGAAGAACATTAAGAAGTCTTTTAAAAGAGTATAAGAACGATTTAGTAGGTGAATATGTATATGAAACTTTTGGAGAGCAGTTTCCATTATTAATAAAATTTATTGATGCAAAAGAGGTTTTAAGTATTCAAGTACATCCTGATGATAAATTAGCAGAACTTCAAGAGTCTTTTGGGAAGACAGAGATGTGGTATGTAATGCAAGCCGATAATGAAGCTAACATTATTATAGGTTTTAAAGAAAACTCTAATAAAGAAGAATATGTATATCACCTAAATAACAAGACGCTCTTAAGTATTTTAAATGTAGATAAAGTGTCCAAAGGAGATGTTTATTTTGTGCCACCAGGAAGAGTACACGCTATTGGTGCTGGTTTACTGATTGCTGAAATTCAACAAACCTCAGACATAACTTACCGTATTTACGATTGGGATAGAAAAGATATAGACGGTAATTACCGAGAACTCCATACTGAAAAAGCATTAGAAGCTATTGATTTCTCAGCTAAAAGTTCCTATAAAACAACTTATAAGAAACAAAAAAATATAGCGAATAAAGTTGTTACATGCCCTTATTTTACAACAAATATATTACCAGTGGAGGGGAAAAAAGAAATAGATTTATCTAAAAAAGATTGCTTCGTAATTTATATGTGCGTAGAGGGGGAGGTAACATTCTTTTATGAAAGTCAACAAGAAGTTGTAAGAAAAGGAGAAACAATCTTGGTACCAGCATGTATTGATAAAGTGGAAATTTTATCAGAAAACCCTTCAGAACTATTAGAAACGTATATAAAATAAGCTTAAGAGAAAAAAATCTCCTAAGCTTATAAACAAACCAAACTAACTTAACGATTGCTTAATTGATTGTAAAATAAATTTTTAGGAATAATTAAGACGCTTTTTTAATTGTATAGCTAAAAGTAGCTGTACATATAATATTTTGTTTCTTTTCTTCTTTTTTAGATACTGTTATATTGAAAATAATCTCAGTATCACTCAATTTTTTAATATTGTTTTTGATAACAAGTTTATCATTAAGGTATGCGTTGCTTAACAGATCAAACTCGATACTGTTAAAACTAAAATTAGAAGAGTCTGGATAAAAGCCTAAAGAAGTATTCGCGCTAGATTCAATTTTATCGTATAAAACTGAAGTTTTTAACACTTTGTTTTTGCTAACCTGCTTTTTGTTAACTATAAATTGATTTGGCTGACTGTTTGATGTGATATTTAATGTTTTCATGATAATTTTAAGGATTAAGTATTAGTAATTCCGGATCTCTGTAAAATGGATTTTGTACTGAGTACATTACAGTTGAGGCTACATGTTTTCTAATTGAGTTTCGATACTTAAAAGTGTTCATAATGTTTAAAATTTAAAATATTAGTAAATAAAAAAGGTGCTTTTTTAAAAAAGCACCTTTGGTTAAATTTATATTAAAATTGATTGTTTAAAATCGATGTTTAAATCTGTTTCTTTGGGTGCTTTTAGTTACATATACATATTGTTTATGCATGCGGGCAGTACACATAATCGAATTGATTGTGTTAAAAATAAACGTGTATGTACCTAAAAGCGTCTTCATAATGACTCAAAAGTAGTAAAAGTTTTTAATAATTGAACAAAACTAAAAAGTATTTAATGTTAAAGTTTTATCAATGTGAGTATTATCAGTTTTTATGATGGCAGTTTAAATACGTATCTTTGATACGTAAACACTTATGATTATTTATGAAGATAATAGCAATGATACCTGCACGTTATAGTGCATCACGTTTTCCAGGGAAATTGATGAAAGATTTAGGAGGAAAACCTGTAATTGTAAGAACCTATGAAGCAGCTGTAAAAGCAAACCTTTTTGATGAGGTATATGTGGTAACCGATTCCGAAGTAATTTACAACTCTATAGAAAAAGTAGGAGGTAAGGTTTTAATGAGTCAAAAAGAACATGAATGTGGCTCTGATAGAATTGCAGAAGCAGTTGAAAATTTAGATGTAGACATTGTGGTAAATGTACAAGGAGACGAACCTTTTATTGATACAGTTTCCTTATCAAAACTAATTAGTGTTTTTAAATCTGATATTCAAAAAGAAATAGATTTAGCATCATTAAAAGTAAAAATGACGAATAAAGAAGATATTCAAAATCCAAATAACGTTAAGGTAATTACTGATACAAATGATTTTGCTATTTATTTTTCAAGAAGTATAATTCCATATCATCGAGATAAAGAAGTTCCTGTAAACTATTATAAGCACAAAGGAGTTTATGCGTTCAGAAAAGAAGCGTTAATTGATTTTTATCATACCCCTATGACACCAATAGAGGCTGCTGAAAAAATTGAATGTATTCGTTATTTAGAAGTAGGAAAAAAAATAAAGATGATAGAAACTTCAGTGGAGAGTATTGGTATTGATACTCCTGAAGATTTAGAGAAAGCTATAAAACAACTAGAAAATGAATAATATTAAAATAATATCTTTTGATGCAGATGATACACTTTGGGTAAACGAGACTTACTTTCGTGATGCTGAAGATGATTTTGCTCGATTATTGTCCGATTATGAAACAGAGAATAAAATCCATCAAGAGTTGTTTAAAAAAGAAATAGAAAATCTTAAAATATACGGGTACGGAGTAAAAGGTTTTATGCTGTCAATGGTTGAATGTGCGCTAGAAATTTCTAACTATAAAATTAGTCCTAAAAAAATGGAAGAAATTCTTGAAATAGGAAAAGATATGTTAGAAAAACCAATAGAACTCCTAGATGGGGTAGAAGAGGTGTTGCAAGAATTACATGGAAAATATAAGTTAATTGTAGCAACCAAAGGAGATTTGTT
This sequence comes from Tenacibaculum mesophilum, assembly GCF_003867075.1. NCBI lineage: Bacteria > Pseudomonadati > Bacteroidota > Flavobacteriia > Flavobacteriales > Flavobacteriaceae > Tenacibaculum > Tenacibaculum mesophilum. The sequence goes on from NZ_CP032544.1 coordinate 329,200, forward strand.
AGATCAAGAACGTAAGTTGGCAAAATCAGGAATTTTAAAATATTTTCATCATACAGAAGTGATGAGTGAGAAGAAAAAAACTGATTATAAAAAATTAGTAAAACGCTTAGATATTAATCCTTCAGAGTTTTTAATGATAGGAAACTCATTAAAATCAGATGTGTTACCGTTAATTGAAATAGGAGCAACAGCGATTCATGTTCCGTTTCATACAACATGGGCACACGAAGAGGTTAAAGAAGAGCAAAAATCAGATGCTTACAAAACAGTATCTAGTATTACAGATGTATTAAAATTTTTATAAATGAAATACCTAGATATTGAAAGTTGGAATAGGAAAGAGCTTTTTAAACATTTTAGAACTTTAGAAGATCCAACTTTTGGATTAGTTGCAGATGTAGATGTGTCTATAATCTATCAATTAGCAAAAGAAAAGAATCAGTCCTTTTTTGTCCGATACTTACATGCTTGCATGAAAGCTATAAATGCAGTTGAGAATTTAAAATATAGATTAGAAGGTGATAAAATAGCTGTTTACGAAGTAATCAACGCTTCAGCAACTATTGCAAGGCCTGATAACACTTTTGGATTCTCGTATATAGATTATTCTGAAAAGTTTGAGGAATTCAATTGTAACTTTCAAAAGGAAAAAGAACGAATTTTAAATTCTAATGATTTGTTTCCGTCTAAGTACTCTTTAGGATGTATACATTGTTCGGCCATTCCTTGGGTAAGCTTTACAGGGCATAAAGAACCTTTTTCAGGAAATAAAAATGATAGCGTGCCTCAATTAGCTTTTGGTAAAATAAAGGAGCAAAATAAAAAAATGTTAATGCCTGTGGCTGTTAATGTAAATCATGCTTTGGTAGATGGATATCATGTAGGGCAGTTTTTTGAGAAATTTCAAGAAGAATTGAATAAAATCGATTAATTTTGCATCAAAATTTATAATTATGGCAAGCATAAAAAATTTAAAGAAAGATATTAACTATACGTTAGGAGACATTATTAGTATTTGTCAAATAACAAAAGAGTTAAACCCTGAAGCAGATAAAGCAAAGGCAGATGCTATTGTAGATGAGGTTATTGTAACTTTTGATGATTTAGTAGCTAAAGTTAACGCAAAAAACGTTGAAAATAAGAAAGCTCACTATAAATCAATTAATACAGAGTTAGAGACTAGAGCAAATGCTTTAATAGAAAAAGTGAATAGTTTATAGTATTATAAATTATACGACTAAAAATGCGAGACTTATTCAAGTCTCGCATTTTTTTTGGATAAACTTTAACACTCTACTTGGAATAAAAATTTGTAAATTACGTTCAGTATTTAATAACAGATAACCCCAATAAAAATGGCAAGAGCTATGTATGAGTACACGAAAACTGTGCTTCAAAAGGTTAGTTTTAACGCTGATTTATTTTGTAAAGAGCTTGAAAAAGCTTTAGGTAGATTACTACCTTATGAAATAGATGAACTAACTATTTGGCTAAAACAATTTACGGCTAATAAACCAGATTTATATGTTTGTTTAGCCTTAGTCGATAAGTAAAAAAAGGAAGCTTTTAAAGCTTCCTTTTTTTACTTATCGATGTTTCTTTTTTTCACCCTTTAGCTTTTTTATGAGCTTTCGGTGAAATTCATGTTCAGCCACCTCCAAGGTGAGGATTTTTTTATCTGATAAAAAGGTAGAAAGTTTATCATAAAAATTAGTTTTAGTTTCATATTGTTCTTTTGAAACGGACTTAATTTTATTAACAATTTCTTTTGATTCTTTATCAGTTAAGCTATCAATTCCTCCACAACTAAGTATTTTCTTTTTAATACTGTAGCGTTCTGCTTTATGAAGTTCAATCATTTTTTTGTCATATACATTATATAGTGGCCAAAACTTATTGGCTTCTTCTTCTGTTAAGTTTAACTTTTCAGAAAGAAAAGCAACCTTAAAAGCTTTAACCTTTTCATAATTTCCTTTTCTTGTTTGCGCTTGAACAGAAAAAAAGGAAGTGAAAATTACGAATAATATAAATAATTTTTTTTTCATTATTGTTCTATTTCATTTATGAGTGTTGTTGTATCAACAGAATTTAAGTAGTCTTCTAGTGTTTCATCACTAATAGAGGCTAATATATCTTCATCTAGTTCAGACGTGTTTAATGTTGCTGCAAGCTCATTATTGTCAATATCACCGTATCCATTTTCATACCAAGATTCAATATCGGTAATGGTTATATCTTCGAAAGTAATTTTTTGAGTATTAAAATAATTAAAACCGATGAAAAGTAAAACTGAAGCTGCAGCAGCTAAAGGGATGTACTGTAAAATTCTTTTACGTAATGAAATTACTTTCGTTTCTGTAGTTTGTTCTGTAGCTAATTTTGATAGAATTTGAGTTTCGATTATGTCAAAATAATCATCAGGAGTATTGAACGTTTTCTTTTTTGGTAAACTATCTATAAAAATGGAAGTATTAATTTTTTCTTCAATTTCTTCAAAGTAGTTTTGAGGAATTGAAAAACCACAATTCTTACCAGCTTTTAGGCTTGAGAAATTTATAGTATGTTTATTTTTTTTATTCATTATACTTTAGTAAGACTATTCTTATAGTAAAAGGTTTAATTATAGTTCTTTATAAAATGTTCTATTTTTTTTGTTGCTATGTGATAAGAAGCTTTTAAAGCTCCAATAGATGTGTTAAGAATTTCAGAGATTTCCTCATATTTCATTTCATCGAAATACTTCATATTAAAAACTAATTGTTGTTTTTGAGGTAATGTAGCAATTGCTTTTTGTAAAATAAGTTGAATTTCATCACCTGAAAACCAATAATCGCTATCTAGAGTGGAAGTAATTTGTAGTTGATAATCAGAAATATGAATATTTTTCTCTTTAGCTTTTTTATTGATGAAGGTAATAGCTTCATTGGTTGCTATTCGGTACATCCAAGAAAATAGTTTGCTATCTCTTTTAAATTGATTAATATTTTTGTAAACCTTTATAAAGGTGTTTTGTAAAACATCGTCAGCATCTTCATGAGAAATTACAATCTTTCGTATATGCCAATACAATCGCTCTTTATATTGCGATACTAGGTTTTTAAAAGCAACCTGTTTTGTGGTAGGTTGCTGCAATTGATCTATAAGTGTAATTTCGTCAATCAACTAAAAACTATTTAGTTGTTAGACTATAAAGATAGTTAAAGGTTTAAAAAGAGTAATAAAAAAATACTATTTAATTCTTTTTGTGCAACCAAATAAACGTTTTTCTTTGATGGTTTCAGAAACTCCTTTAGGAAGCATTTCTTCCCATCCATCTTCTCCGTTTTTAATCATTTTTAAAACTTTTCTAGAGAAAATATGTAAAATATCGGGATTAAAGTCTTTAATATCAATTAATCTACCGTTATTTTTGAAGAACTTATAAAGTTCTTTCATTCTAGGGTGCACTTTAAGGTTTTCACTAGTAATATATTCACCAGTTTCTTCATTTTTATAAGGATACATATAAACTTTTAAATCTCTGTAAAAAAGTTTTCCAAATGCTTCTAAAATACCTCCACTTAAATCACGGTAATATTTCTCGTTAAAAATTTGAATAAGATTATAAACCCCCATTGCAAGCCCCATACGTTCCTTAGTATATTCACTAAAATACTCTACAAGCTTAAAGTACTCTTGGTAGTTGGTGATCATAACATTCAAACCAAGAGAGCATAATAGTTCTGCTCTGTCTAAAAAGTCACGTTCATTAATTTCTCCTTCAGCACGAAGATTACTTAACGTAATTTCAAAAATAATTTTAGTTTTTTTAGGGTCTACCTTATTCTCGTCAAAAAACAATTGCTTAGCACTTTCAAACATGTCCATATTAACCTTTGTTACAGGTCTATAACTTCCTCTAAGGGCTAATATATTTTTTTTATAAAGTACTTGTGCAGGCAATAAGTTGTTTCCATCAGGACCAAACATTACAGCATTTGTCATTCCGTTTTTAACAAGTTGTAAGCTCATTAAACGGTTGTCAACATACATAAAACGAGGTCCAGAGAAATTAATCATATCAATTTCTAAACGATCTTTGTCAATATTATCGTAAAAAGATTTTAATAAATCTTTCGGATTATCATTTAAATAATAAGCACCATAAATTAAGTTTACACCTAAAACGCCTAATGTTTCTTGTTGTTGACGTGCATCTGTTTCTTTAAAACGTAGGTGTAAAACAATTTCGTTATAATCTTCTAGTGGATCTAATTGAAAACGAATACCAACCCATCCATGACCTTTAAACTTTTTAGTAAAGTTAATAGTTGCCACTGTATTAGCATAGCTAAAGAACAATTTATCAGGATGCTTTTGACGATCAAGTCGCTCTTCAATTAAATCCATTTCGTGCTTTAGCATCTTTTTTAATCGAGGCTCTGTAACATAACGATTGTCTTTTTCAATTCCATAAATGGCATCAGAGAAGTCTTTATCATAAGCACTCATAGCTTTCGCTATTGTACCAGAGGCTCCACCAGCCCTAAAAAAATTACGAACAGTTTCTTGACCAGCTCCAATCTCTGCAAAAGTTCCATATATGTGTGCGTTTAAGTTAATCTTTAACGCTTTCATTTTGGTAGTTGGTACAGTGTTTATTTTTTGATCTCCTTTTAACGTAATTGCCATTTTGTTATTTTTTGTTACGTAGTACAAATGTACTGAAATTACAAACGAACAGACAATTTTTGTTGTATTTTTGTGATGAAAATGAAGAAAAAAAATCAAGTAAAAATAACTTTTTTAGGAACGGGAACTTCTACTGGAGTTCCAATGATTACCAGTAAACATCCTGTGGCATTATCTAAAAATCCGAAAGACAAAAGATTACGATCTTCGGTGTTAGTTTCATGGGGTGATATTAACTATGTGATTGATTGTGGTCCAGATTTTCGTCAGCAAATGATGCGTGAAGAGGTGGCTTCGATTAAAGGGATTTTATTTACCCATGAACATGCAGATCATATAGCTGGTTTAGATGAAATTCGTCCGTACTGCTTTCAAATAGGACCAGTACCTATATATTTAACAAAAAGAGTGCTAGGAGTTTTACAAAAGCGATATGATTATATATTTGCAACAGAAAATCGATACCCAAGTGCACCAAGTGTAGCTCCAACGATTATTTCACATAAAGAAAGTTTTGAGTTAGAGGGAGTAGAGGTTACTCCAATTGAAGTAATGCACGGTAATTTACCGATTCTCGGATATCGTTTTAATAACGTAGCATATATAACCGATATTAAAACTATTTCAGAAGGAGAGAAAGAAAAACTAAAAAACCTTGATGTTTTGATTGTGACAGGTTTACGAAGAGAACCTCATAAAACACATTTTAACTTAGAAGAATCGTTAAGTTTTATAGAGGAAATTAAACCTAAAAAAGCATATTTAACACATATTAGTGAGCTTTTAGGATTACATGATGAGGTTGAAAAAGAATTACCAGAGAATGTGTTTTTAGCTTATGACGGATTACAAGTTTAGTATTAAAAAAATTAATACTACAATCAATTTAAATTACCTGAAGTAATTGATGATTTTAAAATAGCTTCTTATTTTTACTTTAAATTTTATAGCATGAAAATTATAATATCACCAGCAAAATCGTTAGACTTTGAAAGCAAAGCTACTACTGATGTATATACGCAACCTAGGTTTTTAGAGCAATCTGAAAAACTGAATAAGAAGTTAAGAACATTGTCAAGAAAAAAATTAAGCGAGTTAATGAAGATTTCTGATGATTTAGCAAGTTTAAATTATGATAGAAATCAAGATTGGCAACCTCCTTTTTCTTTAGATAATGCAAAACAAGCAGTATTTGCATTTACAGGTGAAGTGTATAGAGGTATTGATGCCAGTTCTATATCAGAAGATAAGATTCCTATTTTACAAGAGAAATTAAGAATTTTATCAGGGTTATACGGTTTGTTAAAACCGTTGGATTTAATTCAACCTTATCGTTTAGAAATGGGAACTAAGTTAAAAGTAGGTAGAAGAGAAAACTTATATAAGTTTTGGGATACTACATTGGCTGAGTCGCTAAATGAAGAATTAGGAGATGGAGAGTTGTTAATTAATTTAGCAAGTACAGAATATTTTAAGGCGCTTCCTAAAAAAGCATTAAAAGTACCTATGATAACTCCTGTTTTTAAAGATTTTAAAAATGGACAGTATAAAACTATTATGACGTTTGCTAAAAAAGCACGTGGATTAATGGTACGTTATATTATAGATAATAATGTGGAAACTTTAGAAGATTTAAAAGGTTTTGATGTTGAGGGATATGGTTTTTCTGAAGAAATGTCTACCGAAACTGAATTAGTATTTACAAGATAGATGAAACGAAAAAAAGTTGCTATTATTTTTCTTTTAGGTTGTTTACTAGTTGTTACTTCTATTTATGTTTCAAACAAAGTAATAGTTAATAATGCAGAAGGAAAATTATTTAACTCTACAGAAAACATATCTAAAAATAAAGTAGGGCTTTTATTAGGTACGGTAAAGTATTTGTCTGATGGGAGAATAAATCTGTATTATCAATTTCGTTTGAATGCTGCTGTGGAGTTATACAAAGCTGAAAAAATTGATTTTATTTTAGTAAGTGGCGATAATGGCTCCGAAGGATATGATGAACCAACCGATTTTAAAAATGATTTGATTGAATCAGGAATTCCTGAGAGTAAAATTTATTTAGATTATGCTGGTTTTAGAACCTTAGATTCGATGGTAAGGGTTAAAGAGATTTTTGGTCAAACCTCAGTAACAATAATATCTCAACAATTTCATAATGAAAGAGCATTGTATTTGGCAAACCATTTTGATATTGAAGCAATAGGGTATAACGCCAGAGGAGTTTCAGGAAAAAAAGCTATGAAAGTTCAATTAAGAGAATATTTAGCAAGGGTAAAAGTATTTGTAGATATTCTCTTAAATGTTAATCCCAAGTTTTTAGGAGAACCTGTTGAGATAAAATAACTCTTAACAATCAGCTAAACGAACAGTAACAGCTAAACCACCTTCTGAAGTCTCTTTGTAGTTTCTATTCATGTCTTTAGCCGTTTCCCACATAGTATCTACTACTTTGTCTAAAGGAACTTTAGATTCTTTTGGATTGGTTTCTAAGGCTAATTCAGCAGCATTAATAGCTTTAATTGCCCCCATAGCGTTACGTTCAATACAAGGTACTTGTACCAATCCGCCAATAGGATCACAAGTAAGCCCTAAATGATGTTCCATGGCAATTTCAGCAGCAACTAAGCATTGTGACGGAGTTCCGCCTAACAATTCTGTTAATGCAGCAGCGGCCATGGCAGAGGATACACCAATTTCAGCTTGACAACCACCCATAGCAGCAGAAATTGTTGCATTTTTCTTAAAAATACTTCCTATTTCTCCAGCAACTAGCAAGAATTTTTTAACATGTTCAAAAGTAGCATCGTGGTTTTCTATTACTAAATAATACATTATTACAGCAGGAATAACTCCAGCACTTCCGTTGGTTGGAGCAGTAACAACTCTACCCAAAGAAGCATTCACTTCGTTAACAGATAAAGCTAAGCAGCTTACCCATTTTAAAATTTCACGGAATTTTACTTCTGTACTTCTAATAGCAGTAATCCATTCTTGTTGGTTCGTATATTCAGCTTCTTTAATAAGTCTTTGGTGTGTTTCAAATGCACGTCGTTTTACATTTAATCCGCCAGGTAAAATTCCTTGAGTGTGACAACCTATGTACATACATTCTAACATAGTGTTCCATATGCGATGCAATTCTTTGTCGATGTCTTCAGCAGAATTAATTACAAGTTCATTTTGGTAAACAATGTCAGAAATATTTAACTCTTCCTTTTCGCAATAGGCTTCAAGCTCAGTAGCTCTGTTGATAGGGAACGGAAAGTTTTGCTTATTTATCTCAATATCTTCAGCAAGATTATCGTCTTCTTGCACAATGAACCCTCCACCAATAGAATAGTATGTTTCTGTAGAAATTTCTACACCGTTAGCATATCCTCTAAAAGTCATTCCATTAGCATGAAAAGGTAAAAACTCTTTATTGAATGTTACTGAGCCGTTGGCAAAAGCAATATTTCTTTCATTATTAAAAAATAAAAGTTCTTTAGTTTTAATATCATTGATAATAACATCAATTGTTTCAATTGGAATATATTCAGGATCAGCTCCACTTAAACCTAATAAAACAGCTAAATCTGTTGCGTGCCCTTTGCCTGTTAATGAAAGAGAACCATATAAGTCCACTTTTATTTCTTCAATTAAAAGAAATTCATTTGTATCTTTTAATTTTTGAATCCATTGTTGAGCCGCTCTCCAAGGGCCTAGGGTATGAGAACTAGAAGGTCCCACCCCAATTTTAAGCATGTCAAAAACACTAATAAATTGCGACATAAATATAAGTTGTTTGTTGGCGGCTAAAATAAAAAAATCCTGTATTTAAAACTTAAATACAGGATTTATATTTTTTAGAAAGAGAGGTTATTACATTCCGTAAACAGACTCTTTATCAAATTTCTTAACCAACATGTAGTATACAACCGCACGATACTTATTTCTTTCCGACTTTCCAATTCTTTCCATTACTTCTCCAATAGCTTTATCTAATTCAGGTCCATCAGCTAAACCTAATTTTTTCATTAAGAAGTTTTTCTTAACAGTTTCTAGTTCTTTAGGGTCACTTCCAGATACGGTTTCAGCATCTTTTTTATAAATAGAAGGGCCTAGTCCTTTTGTTACAGCAGTTAATAAATCAGTGTTAGAACGAATATCTCTATCGTCCATAAACTTTTTATAAAGCGCCACTTTTTCGTCAAATTTACTCATGATTTTTTGTTTAAAATTAGATATTAATTTTTATGTTCTTTCAAAGATAGAAAAATAATTAACTCTTTCAAATAACTTATTTTTAATAAAAACGAATGTTTTATATTGTTAATTAAATTGTTGAAAAGAAATAAACATACCAGTAAATAGGTATTATTCTTGCAGTAACTTTATATAAATTCAAATCTGTAGCCCATGTCAATATCAAAATTTGAATCTATGTTGAAAACCAACGAGGTATATTTTTTCGATGCTGTAGAGTTTGAGACAATTATAGAGCATTATTTAAATATAGGTAAGCAGTCGTTGGCAAAAAAAGCTGTACAGTTAGGTTTAGAGCAGCATCCGTCTTCAATTCAATTAAAATTAATGAAAGTAGAAATTTTAATTTTTGAAGATGAATTGCATGAAGCAATTAAGATGTTATCTAATATCGAAGCTGTAGAACCTCATAATGATGAAGTATTTATCCAAAAAGCAATTATCTTATCTAAAAAGAAACAGCACACAGAAGCAATTGCTATTTTAAAAGAATCTTTACAGTATATAGAAGATCCATCTGATGTTTGGTCTATGATAGGTATGGAGTACTTGTATCTTGATGATTTTGAAAATGCACGTTTGAATTTTGCAAAGTGTATTGAGGTAGATTATGAAGATTATTCATCGTTGTACAATATAGTTTATTGTTTTGATATGGAGGGTAGTCATGAAGACGCAATAAAATTTTTAAATTCGTATTTAGATAAAAATCCATATTGTGAAGTCGCATGGCATCAATTAGGAAGACAATATTTTGAACTAGGAATGTTTAAAGAAGCATTAACAGCTTTTGATTATGCAGTATTGATTGATGATAGTTTTATAGGGGGGTATTTAGAAAAGGCAAAATCCTTAGAAGAATTAAAGCGCTATGAAGAAGCAATAGATAATTATTTGGTTACACTAGAATTAGATGACCCAACGGCTTATGCTTATATAAGGATTGGGGAGTGTTATGATAAACTTGAAAACACACAAACAGCAATACACTTTTATAAAAAGGCAGTACATGAAGACCCTCTTTTAGATAGAGGCTGGGTTTTATTAACAAATGCTTGTTATAATCAAGGAAATTATGAAAAAGCATTGTACTATATAAATAAAGCAATTCATATAGATGAATCAAATGTTTTATATTGGAGGCGTTATGGAGATATTAATTTAAAACTTAATTTTTACGAAGAATCAGTTAAAGCTTTTAAAACCTGCTTATCTTTAGGAGATAAAGAGATTGAAATTTACATTGCTTTAGTAGATATTTTATTGTTTTTAGGAGAATTTAATCAATCACTTAAGATATTAATTCAAGCAAAAAAAACGTATAAAGAATTTGCAGAAATTGAGTATAGACTTTGCGGATTGTTTATGATTCTAGGAAAAGAAGAGTATGGAGTGGCTCATTTGAATAATGCTTTAGCCATCGATTTTGAATATCATACAATTGTTAAGGACTTATTTCCTTTTGTTTTTGAAAATAAAAGAATAAAAAAAATTATATCTAATTACGATAAAGCTGTTCAATAAAGGTTTTCATGTTTAACACTAGTAAGTACTAATTGTGTTAAGAAACAAACTTCCATATTTTTCTTAAAATTAAAATACAAATTAAGGAGATTGTTGAAAGTGTTGCAGCTAGAGTTGTTTCACCATAAATCCAATTTCCAGAGGCGAATAAGAAGCTGTAAATACCTATAGTTCCAGTTATAAACCCTAAAATTTTATATCCAACATTTTTAAATTTATTTTCGTTCTCAAAAATAAGACTATCAAATTTTTCTAAGGTTTTAGTATTGGTGGGGTTTGTTAAAAGAGTTACAATAACCCAACCTACAGTAGTAACCAAAACGCCAATGATTAATTGCCAATATCCCGCAATTTGAGTAAATGGAATCTCCATTTTTCCATTGATAAAAAAGAAAACAGCAATTATAAAAGATATGGCCATTGCAGCAATTTCACTATATGGGTTAATTCTACTCCAAAACCAACGTAAAATAAATAACAGTCCAGTTCCTGCACCAATTTGTAGCAGCAAATCGAAAACTCCTTTAGCTGATTGTAAATAGAAAGAAAAAAGAGCAGCACACAACATTAAAACTATAGTTGATATTCTTCCAACTACTACCTTTTGCTTTTCAGAAGCATTTTTATTGATAAACCTACTGTAAAAATCATTTACGATGTATGAACTTCCCCAATTTAATTGAGTAGAAATTGTACTCATAAAAGCAGCTATTAAAGAGGTTAATACAATTCCTAATAATCCAGCAGGTAAGTAGGTCATCATTGCAGCATAAGCCACATCGTGTCCTTGCATTTCAGTTGTTAAACTAGGAAATGCTTGATTCATACTATCCAAACTTGGAAAAATAATTAATGAAGCAAGTCCAACAATAATCCATGGCCAAGGTCGTAATGCATAATGGGCAAAATTGAAAAATAAAGTAGCCCAAGTAGCATTTTTTTCATCTTTAGCAGCTAACATACGTTGCGCAATATAACCACCACCACCAGGTTCAGCTCCAGGATACCAAGTACTCCACCATTGTACAGCAAAAGGAATTATAAATAAAGTAATTAATGCTTCTTTATCTGAGAAATCAGGAAACATTGCTAGTTTGTCACTTACGTTAGGATGTGTCAATAAATTTGAAAGTCCGTCAATTTCTGGTAAACCAACAATATATATAGTAGCCCAAATAGAACCAACCATAGCAATTAAAAACTGGACAAAATCAGTAAGTAAAACACCTTTTAATCCACCTAAAGAAGAGTAAATAACAATAACTATTGAAGAATAAAAAAGTGTTTCTTCTTGTGATATGCCTAATAAAATATTAGCAATTTTAGCTCCGGCTAAACAAACCCCTGCCATTGTAATTACGTTAAAAATTACACCTAAATAAATAGCTCTAAAGCCTCTTAAAAAGCTAGCCATCTTACCAGAGTAACGTAGCTCATAGAACTCTAAATCGGTAGTTATTCCTGATTTTCTCCATAGTTTAGCATAAAAAAATACGGTAAGCATTCCTGTAAGAAGCATTGCCCACCAAACCCAGTTACCAGAAACACCGTTTTCTCTAACTAATTCAGTAACCAATCCAGGAGTATCAGCAGCAAATGTAGTTGCAACCATAGAAACCCCTAACAACCACCATGGCATATTTCTTCCTGATAAAAAGAATTCGGAACTGTTCTTTCCTGCTGATTTTGAACTCCAAAGACCAATAAGCAATGAAAGAATAAAAAAACCGAAAATAATAATATAATCAAGAGAGGTTAATAACATAGTTTGTTTTATTTGTTGGCTAAAAGTAACCAAATAATATTAAACGTTAAACTTCAATTAAAAAGCAAAATGAATTTATTGTTTTTTATTAAAAAATGACTAAAATTGAGTAAATTTGATATTCGTTTTATGAGAAAAATTAAAAAAATAGCAGTGATGACTTCTGGAGGGGATGCTCCAGGAATGAATGCCGCGATACGATCTGTTGTAAGGACTTGTGCTTATTACAGAACGGATTGTATGGGAATTTACAGAGGATATCAAGGGTTGATTGAAGGAGATTTAATTCCGTTGACCGCTAGAAGTGTTAATAATATTATTCACAAGGGAGGTACCATTTTAAAATCGGCTCGTTCAAAAGATTTTAGAACTAAAGAAGGACGTCAAAAAGCCTATGAAAGTCTAAAAAAGAACAATGTAGATGCCTTAGTGGTGATTGGTGGAGATGGTTCTTTCACAGGAGGAGTGATTTTTAATCAAGAGTTCAATTTTCCTATAATAGGAATTCCTGGAACCATAGATAATGATATTTCAGGAACAAGTCATACACTTGGTTACGATACAGCTTTGAATACAGCTGTAGAAGCAATTGATAAAATTAGAGATACTGCATCTTCTCATAATCGACTTTTCTTTGTTGAGGTTATGGGGCGTGATGCAGGATTTATAGCATTAAACGCTGGTGTTGGAGCAGGAGCAGAAGAGATTTTAATTCCTGAAGAAGACTTAGGGTTAGAAAGAATGTTGGAATCTTTGAAGAAGAGTAGAAGGTCAGGGAAATCGTCAAGTATCGTAGTAGTTTCGGAAGGAGATAAAACTGGTAAAAATGTATTTGAATTAGCTGATTATGTGGAAGAAAACTTACCTGAATATGAAGTAAGGGTTTCTGTGTTAGGACATATGCAGCGAGGAGGTTCTCCATCATGTTTTGATAGAGTTTTAGCAAGTAGATTAGGAGTAAGTGCTGTAGAACTTTTACTTGATGGAAAGACAAACTTGATGGTAGGGTTAAAAGATAATAAAGTAATTTCTACCGATTTAGAAAAAGCAATCAAAGGTCAACATAATATTGATACCGAATTATTACGCGTATCAGATATTATGACCACTTAAACAAGAATATAAAATTTTAAATAATGATAAAAATAGGAATTAACGGATTTGGAAGAATTGGTCGATTAGCATTCCGTTCTGCAATAAAAAGAGACAACATTCAAGTTGTGGCTATTAACGATTTGTTAGATGTAGATTATTTAGCCTATTTGTTGAAGTATGATTCTGTTCATGGACGATTTGAAGGAGATGTTGAAGTGAAAGATGGAAATTTAGTTGTAAATGGACAAACAATAAGAATCACTGCTGAAAGAAACCCTGAGAACCTTAAATGGAATGAAGTAGGAGCAGAATATGTAATCGAATCTACAGGTTTTTTTACTGATAAAGATAAAGCAGCAATGCATATTACAGGTGGAGCGAAGAAAGTAATTATTTCAGCACCTTCAAAAGATGCTAATATGTATGTGATGGGAGTAAATCATAAAGAGTTAACAGCTGATGAAACTATTTTTTCAAATGCTTCATGTACTACAAACTGTTTAGGACCATTAACAAAAGTTATCCACGATAATTTTGGATTGAAAGAGGGATTAATGACTACAGTTCATGCTGCGACATCAACACAAAATACCGTTGACGGACCTAATAAGAAATGGAGAAGAGGACGTTCGGTAGTAAATAATATTATTCCTACGTCAACAGGGGCGGCAAAAGCAGTAACGAAAGTTATTCCAGAGTTAGAAGGTAAATTAACGGGTATGGCAGTTAGAGTTCCTGTGGCAGATGTTTCTTTAGTAGATTTAACGTTTAGAACAGATAAAGCGACTTCGTTAAAAGAAATTTTAGCAACATTAAAAGAGGCTTCAGAAGGAGAGTTTAAAGGGATTATTGGATATACTGAAGATGAGGTGGTGTCACAAGACTTTGTTTCAGAAACAAGAACATCTGTAATTGATGCTGATGCTTGTTTAGAGTTAAACGAGAACTTTTTCAAGGTAATTTCTTGGTATGATAATGAGTATGGATATGCTACTAAAATTGTAGATTTATTAGAGTATTCGGCTTCTTTATAAAAGCATAAAATATTTTGTAATATTGTATTCCCGCTTTTGGCGGGAATACTTTTTTAAACACTATTTATGGAAATAGCAATTATAGCACATGATGGAATGAAAGCTGAAATGGTTCAGTTTTTAAATGAACACAAAGAAGTTTTACGTCAAAAAAGTGTTCAGTTAATTTCAACGGGAACAACAGGGGAGAAAGCAGAAAAAGCAGGTTTTGAAGTAACAAAATTTTTATCAGGGCCTATTGGAGGTGATGCGCAAATTGCTGGTAGAGTAGCAGAAGGGAAGTGTCAAATGGTATTATTTTTTAGAGATCCTTTAGCAAAGCATCCTCATGAGCCAGATATTTCTATGCTAATGCGTTTGTGTGATGTACATGATGTGCCGTTAGCGACAAATCCATCAACGGCAGAATTATTAATAAAAGCGATATAATAAAAAATCCACTTTCAAAAGTGGATTTTTTATTTATTCATGTTTTGAGATTGTCTTACTTAACAGCAATCATACTAATTTCTACATTTACAAACTTAGGGAGGTTAGCAACTTCTACTGTTTCACGAGCAGGAGCTGTAGCGTCATTAAAATACTCACCGTAAACAGCATTAATTTTTGAAAAGTTATGCATGTCTGAAATAAAAATAGAAGTTTTAATAACGTTTTCAAAAGTCATACCAGCAGCAGCTAATACTTCTTTCATGTTTTGCATTACTTGTTTGGTTTCTGCTTCAATAGAATCTAAAACTAATTCACCAGTTTCAGGGTTAATAGCTATTTGTCCAGAAGTGTATAAAGTATCTCCACTAAGTACAGCTTGGTTATATGGACCAATTGGAGCTGGAGCTTTGTCTGTTGTGATTATTTTTTTCATTTTAGTTTGAGTTTATAAAGTTGTTTGCTTTGTTAAAAGGGAAAAGTTAGATTTTTCTAACTTCTAAAATAAAACTCTATCTGGTGGTTTATTTTTATCCCACTTTAAATCGCTCAATACTGAAGATTTCACTCCAATAAAGAAATTGTATGAAGAATTAACACCAAAAGGAGTCCAATTAAAATTAAATCGCCAACTATCTAAATCTCTAGAAAAGTTTAATCTAGTGTAGGTGAAAGCGTTGTCTTTAATATCGTAACCAGAAGAAAAACCAACTTTCCATTTAGGCGAAAGTTCAACATCGCCGCTAAACATTAATGTATTATTACCTATTTGACTTGTTAACCCGTTATTTGTATAACTCATACTGTAAGCTAAATTAAGAGTCCAAGGTATTTTGGCTTTGTATAGTTCTGTTTCTTTTGTTTCGCTTTCTTCATTTTTGTTATTAGTGTTGTTAGGAAATCCATTAGTAGGTCCTATACCTTCCCCAAAAACATCAGGAGTGTCTTGTGCTCCATTACCGTTTTTATCATCATCATTATCTCCATCATCTTTGTTTTTTTCAAAATCTTTACTAGAAATAGAGTAATTAGCTGTTACTCCCAAGTTAGTCATTCTAAAGATATTGCCATTAATTTTATTTATTCTTTGGCCTTTACTGTTTACTTGATACGGGTCGAAGGTAGCATTCATATTTAAAGCTAGTTTATCTTTAAAAAGACGTGTACCAGCATTGGCTCTTACAGGAGACCAACGTACACTGTCTAAGGCTAAATTATAGCTTGTGCTAAAATTTAAGTTGTTAAGAATGGTGATTTTTTTATCTTCTTCATCACTATCGGGGTCTTTTGGGGCTACTTTAGCTTCTAAAACATTGTTTACAGAAATACCAATAGAGTTTGAAACTCCACTTCCAGGTGTTCCATAAATACCGCCTTCAAAGGGAGAGTAGGTTAGTAAGTCACTTGGATCAGAACTTTGGCGTACTGTTAAATCGTAATCATCAGCAAAATTTGGACGATAACCGTATGAAATAGAGGGTCTAATTGTATGTCGAATAGCCTTTAAACGTCCTTTTTTAAAGTTAAATGTACCATAAATATTGGTAGATAAAGAAACACCAAAATTATATTCATTATAACGTGTAAAACCACTAATAGTGTCGTTAACTGCCGCTCCTAAATTACCGTCTTTGTTTACTGCGGTAGGATCATATCTCTTTTTAATTTGGTCAAAATACCAAACATCTTTATAATTTACACTAGGTGATAATGTAAAATATTTAAAAGCTTTTAAACTGGTATTGGTGCTTAAATTATGTTGAATCCCTTTTTTTGCCGTTTGAAACATTTTAGAAGTGAAAAACTCGTCATCTGTGGTGTTAATTTGATATTGCCCCTGCATACTATAATTCAATCCCATTTTTTGAATAGGATTCTTTTTAATTCCTCCTTTACCTGCAAATGGATAAATACGATCCATATTAAGTTGTAAAGAAGGAAGCGTCATAGTAATTGATTCTGTATTGGTGTTTTGTGAATGAGTAGCAGTTACGCTAAGGTTAAAAGGAGTGCCTACAAAATTTTTATAATAAGAAATAGACGAATTTAATGTGTTGTTTAAGAACTGAGAACTATTAAATTCATTTAAAGATTGACGGTAGTACTTACTGCTACCTAAGTTAACAGAGGCAGAAAAACGAGAGTTTGGACTCGCCTTAGAATCTTGACTATGACTCCATCTAAGGTTAAAATTGGTGGATTTTTGATAATCGCTGAGACCACGTATTCCTTGAATAATGTTTTCAAAACGAGCACTAAAACTTCCACTAAATTTATAGCGCACATAATAGTTAGAGGAAGCATTTAACCCCCAACTGCCATTGGTGTATAAATCTCCTAATACAGTTAAATCAAAGTAATCACTCAGTGCAAAGTAATAACCTCCATTTTGCATAAAAAAACCTTGGTTATTACTTTCCCCCCAAGAAGGAATAATAAAACCAGAAGTTCTTTTGTCTGTTAAAGGAAAATAAGCAAAGGGTAAATATACAGGAGTAGGAACATCTGCTAATACTAAATTACTACCACCAACTATAATTTTCTTACCAGGTACTAGTTTTGCTTTATTTGTTTGAATATAATAATCTGGTATTTTCTTTTTTGAAGTGGTAAATCGTAACCTTCTCATGTATATAGTGGAGTCATTTACTCGTTTTGTTTTTTCACCATAAGTAATAATTCCACCTTGATTTGTTTTAACACCGTAAACTAAAGCTTTTTTAGTTTTAAAGTTAAATAAAATAGAATCTTGTTCCGATTCTTGTCCACCTTGTTTAAACTGAGGTCTTTGATGGTATCCTGTACTATCTTTTATACCTTTAGCATATACCATATTATTCTTATAGTCTAAAATAATAATTCCAGCTTTTAAATCAATATCGGTGTATGTTACATGAGCTTTGTTGTATAAAGTAATTGTTTTATTTTTAGTACTTTGTATGGTGTAATCTTCAGCATCGTGGGTAATAATACCATCAATAACTTCTTTAGGCTTAATAGAGTCATTAACAATTGTGTCTCTTTTCTTATAAACAAGGTCGTTATTTTTTAACCCTATTAAAGTATCTTTAGCAGTATTATATGTAGAATCTTTATTAGTTTTTTGAATATTTATAGCCTCCTTAATAGGTTCTTGGGCAATACTTAATTGAAAACAAAAAAGAGATAGGGCTAAAAGTATGTAAGTTGGATTTGCTCGCAATATTATTAATACTATTTTTGTGTTATATTTAAAAACTTTGGCGTGTTATTTGAATGCCTATATTTTAAAAACCAAAAATAGTTAAATTTTATTGATGCAATTCTTAAATTTCCGTAAATATAATATATCAAAATCATGCTTAATTATTCTTACTTCTTTAACAGTTTTGTTAGGGAGTATAGCGTCGGTTTCAGCTCAAAAAAAGTATACTGTTGTTTTAGATGCTGGTCATGGAGGTAAAGATCCTGGAAACTTAGGGAATGGTTACAGAGAAAAAAACATAGCTTTAAGAGTAGCATTAGATGTAGGAAAAGAGCTATCAACATCAAAAGATATACAAGTAGTTTATACTCGAAAAAAAGATGTTTTTGTAGAATTACATAATCGAGCTAAAATTGCAAATGATAAAAAAGCAGATTTATTTGTATCTATACATTGTGATGCTTTTAGAAGATCTGATCCGCATGGAGCAAGTACGTTTGTTTTAGGATTGAGTGGAAACAAAGAAAACTTAGAGATTGCTAAAAAAGAGAACTCGGTAATATTATTAGAAGACAATTATAAACAAAATTACGATTATGATCCGAATTCACCAGAATCAGTTATTGGATTATCTGTACTTCAAGAAGAAAATTTAGAAAATAGTTTAGGTATTGCAGGTTTGGTACAAAATAACTTTGTAGCAATAAAAAGAAATAATCGAAAAGTAAAGCAAGCAAATTTTTTAGTTTTAAGAGAAACAGTAATGCCCAGTGTTTTAATAGAACTAGGGTTTTTAACAAATAAAAATGAAGGAAAGTTTTTAAACTCTAGAAAAGGGCAGCTAAAGATGGCAAAATCAATAGCGCAGGCAATTAGAAAATACTTTGAACGGTTAAAATTAAATACAATTAGTGAAACTATAACGGTAAACGCACCGCTAGTTGAAAATGAAGTAGTAAATAAGGTTGCAGAAAAAGATATACAAGTTGTAAAAAAAGATAACATTTTAGAAAAAAAAGCATCTCTATCAAAACCTGTATCTGCTAAAGTGATGTTTAGAATACAAGTAGCAGCATCAAGAAAAAAACTTTCAACAAGTAGTTTTAAAGGATTAGAAAATGTAGAGTATTTATTTATAGATAATTATTATAAATATTATTATGGAAACTTACCAAGTTTGTCTGAAATAAAAAAAGTTTTACCCAAAGTAAGAAGTAAAGGTTATAAAGATGCTTGGATTGTAGCTTTTAAAAACGGAAAACGAATTTCAATAAAAGAAGCATTGAAAAACCGTTAATTTAGAGGTATTCTATATATATACTCGCAAAATTATTATTATTTTCGCTCGTATAAATATATTCTATGTCTAAAGAACTAAAAACAGGAATTGTTGCTGTCGTTGTTATTGCACTATTTATTTGGGGTTATAATTTCTTAAAAGGACAAGATTTGTTCAGTGCAAACACAAGGCACTTTTTTGTAGAGTACAATAATATCAATGGTCTAAATGAAGCAAGTTCAGTTACTATTAATGGATTGAAAGTTGGAAAAGTTGATGAAATTCGTTTCAATCAAAACCCAGATAAAAAAGGAAATTTAATAGTGAAAATTTCATTAGACACTGACTTTAATTTTTCTAAAAACAGTATCGCTAAAATATATTCGGCAAGCTTAATGGGAGGGCAAAACTTAGCAATTGTGCCTAAGTATGACGGAGAAGTAGCAAAATCAGGAGATTACTTAAACGGAGAAGTTGAATCGGACATATTCTCATCTGTTGGAGAGAAATTAAACCCCATTCAAGCTAAATTAGAAAACGTATTAGTAGGAGCAGACTCCTTACTTATTGGGTTTAATCAAGTATTAGATGAAAAATCAAGAAAAAGCTTAAATAGAAGTATATTAGGCTTAGAAGGTACCATATATGATGTACGTAAAACTTTAGCTTCGGTTAATACATTATTGGCAAATAATAAAGAAAATTTAAATAAAACCTTTGAGAATACTAAAAAAATTACAGATAACTTTTCAAAAGTATCTGATGATTTGGCGAAAGCTAATTTAGGAGAATCGGTAAAAAAGCTTGAAGCAACTCTTGCAAATGTTAATGGCTTGTTAGCCAACATGAAATCAGGAAAAGGAACTTTAGGAAAGTTAATGACTGATGATAAAATGTATACTAATTTAACAAATGCCTCAAAAGAATTAGAAGAACTATTAAGAGAAATGAAATTAAACCCAAAACGTTTTGTACATTTCTCATTATTCGGAAAAAAACCAAAACCATATAACGAAGAAAACAATCAAAGCAATACAAGTAACAACTAAATAAAACAACAACTAAAAATATTCTATAACCTCTTAAAAACTGAAGAAGTAAATAGTTATAAATAGAGTAAAAAAATTAATTAAAGACAATGGAGAATTACTTGCCAAACCTCTTTTTTGCAATTATTTTAATTGCAGCTATAGGGTATTTTGTAATGAATGTTCGTAAGCTAATACGAAACATTAAATTAGGAAAAGATGTAGATAGAACTGATAGAAAGCCAGAACGATGGAAAAATATGGCTAAAATAGCTTTAGGACAATATAAAATGGTACGTCGTCCTGTTTCAGGTATTTTACATGTTGTTGTATATGTTGGGTTTATTCTGATTAATATCGAAATGTTAGAGATTGTTATTGATGGATTATTAGGAACACATCGTGTTTTTCAACCAATAATAGGTAATACATTATACGGTTTCTTAATAGGTAACTTTGAAGTATTGTCAGTACTTGTTTTAATATCTGTAACGATTTTTTGGTTCCGAAGAAATATAGAAAAAGTGAAACGTTTTTGGAATAAAGAAATGGAAGGTTGGCCTAAGAATGATGGAAATATTATTCTATATTTTGAAATGGTGTTAATGAGTTTATTCTTAGTAATGAATGCTACAGATGTTACTTTTCAAGAGGCTGGAGTAGGAAATGTAGTTTCTCAATTTATAGCTCCTTGGTTTGATGGTTTTTCTAATGAATCTTTACATACTATTGAGAAAACAGCTTGGTGGCTACACATTATAGGAATTTTAATATTCTTAAATTATTTATATTATTCTAAGCATTTACATATATTACTAGCTTTCCCAAATACATTCTATGCAAATTTAAAACCCAAAGGACAGTTTAATAATTTAGAAGCTGTAACAAAAGAGGTAAAGATGATGATGGATCCAGATGCTGATCCGTATGCTATGCCTGAAGATGGAGAAGAAGAAGGAGAACCTGAGAAATTTGGTGCTTCTGATGTGACTGATCTAAATTGGGTACAGTTAATGAATGCTTACACATGTACTGAATGTGGACGTTGTACTTCATCTTGTCCAGCAAACTTAACAGGAAAAGAGTTATCACCACGTGCAATTATGATGAAAACACGTGACCGTTTAGAAGAAGTAGGAAAAAATATTGATGCAAATGGAGGTACATTTAAAGATGATGGAAAACAATTATTAAATGATTATATAACACCAGAAGAATTATGGGCTTGTACAAGTTGTAATGCCTGTGTACAAGAGTGTCCTATTGGTATCGATCCATTATCTATTATTATGGATATGCGTCGTTATTTAGTAATGGAAGAATCTGCAGCTCCGCAAGAGTTAAATATGATGATGACCAATATTGAAAATAACGGAGCACCATGGCAGTATAGTCAAATGGATAGATTAAACTGGAAAGACGAAGAATAATTTTTTAATAATTAATTATGAATTACGAGTAAGATGTAAAGCGTAAGTCATAATTTAAAAACTCACAATTTATGGTAGTACCAACAATGGCAGAAATGATGGCTCAAGGAAAACAACCTGAAGTGTTATTTTGGGTAGGAGCCGCAGGAAGTTACGATGATAGAGCAAAAAAAATAACAAGAGCCTTCGTAAAAATATTACAACAAGCAGGAGTTGACTTTGCAGTATTAGGCACCGAAGAAAGTTCAACAGGAGATGCAGCAAAACGAGCAGGGAATGAGTTTTTATTTCAAATGCAAGCTGTTACAAATATTGAAATTTTAAACGCTTACGAAATAAAAACAATTGTAACTTGCGATCCGCATTCATTTAATACATTAAAAAATGAATATCCTGAATTAGGAGGAAAGTATAAAGTATATCATCATACTCAATATATTAGCAAGTTAATCAAAGAAGGACGTTTAACTATTGAAGATGAAAATTTAAACGGTAAGCGTTTAACGTATCACGATCCATGTTATTTAGGACGTGCAAATGATGTATATGAAAGTCCACGTGAATTAATTCGTCGTTTAGGAGTAAAAATGACTGAGATGAAACGTCATAAGTCAACAGCATTATGTTGTGGAGCTGGAGGAGCACAAATGTTTAAAGAACCTGAAAGAGGAGATAAAGATATTAACGTGTTAAGAACAGAAGATGCTTTAGAAACAAATCCACAAATTATTGCTACCGGATGTCCTTACTGTAATACCATGATGACCGATGGTGTAAAATTCAAAGAAAAAGAATCGCAAATACAAGTAAAAGACATTGCAGAGTTAATTGCAGAAGCAAATAACCTTTAGTAAAGAAATATAAAGTTTTCTTAAAAGTGTGTTACGAGAGTAGCACACTTTTTTCTTTGTAGTAAGTTTGTTGAAAAATAATTCGAAAACAAAAAAGAATGAGATACCTTTTTACCTTTTTATGCTTAGTGTTATTAATATCGTGTGATGACACCGATTTATCTCTTGACGGAAATGGAAACTTGGCAACAATAACATTTAATATTACGAGTACAAGTAATGACAACAATGGAAGAATTAAAACTGTTTTTCTAGAATCAGGTTTCTTTAAGTATGATAACACTACAACAACTAATGTTTTTCCTTATAAGAAATCGTATACAGATGAAATTAATTTTGCAGCTAATTTAGCTTTTGAATATGAAGATAAAGCCACAGATAATTTTAGTGTTTATACAATAACAATGGAAATTCTTAGAGATAATGTTTTGGTAGACAAAAGAGAATATTTTATGGATAAACCAGGAACAAAAGTAGGTTTTGATGCTGTAGTAAATAAATAAATTACTCATACACTTTAAGATAAAAGGAAAGCTAAGCTTTCCTTTTTTTATGTCTAAAAAACTTATCTTTGAAAATCATACTATCTCAATGAAAAACTACATAAAAGCAGCACGTTTACGTACTCTACCATTATCCGTTTCAGGAATTATTGTTGGAGCAGCAATAGGAAATTATGATTATATAAATAATACTGAAGGTTTTTTTTGTTGCTTTGGTTGTCCGTTATTTTTCCAAACAGGAATTTTCTGGTTAGCTATCTTAACCACTATCGGTTTTCAAGTACTATCCAATTTTGCTAACGATTATGGTGATGGTGTAAAAGGAACAGATAATCAAAGAGAAGGAGAAGCACGTATGGTAGCTTCAGGAGCGATTACTCCAAAGCAAATGAAAAACGCAATGATTGTTACAGGAGTTATTACGACTATTATTGCATTACTACTAATTTATGTTTCCTTTGGAAAAGACAACTTTTTGTATTCAATAATTTTTTTCGGGTTAGGAATAGCTTCGATAGTAGCAGCCATAAAATATACCGTTGGGAAATCAGCTTATGGTTATAGCGGATTTGGAGATGTTTTTGTTTTTATCTTTTTCGGATTGTTAGCAGTCGTTGGAACCTATTTTTTATATACAAAACAATTGAACTTTATCATTTTTTTACCAGCAATTACAGTTGGATTGTTGAGTACAGCGGTATTGAACTTAAACAATATGCGAGATAGAGAGAATGATGCGGTATCAGGAAAAAATACACTTGTGGTAAAAATGGGAGCAGAATCTGCAAAAATGTATCATTACTTTTTAATTGTAGCGTCTTTTATAGTTGCATTACTGTACACGGTAATTACGTTTAAATCACCATATCAATTCTTATTTATTATAGCTTATATTCCTCTACTAAAACATTTAGTTTTTGTCTATAAAAACAAAGAAGAAACCTTGTTAGATGGAGAGTTAAAAAAAGTAGCTCTTAGTACCTTTTTATTTTCAATTTTATTCGGATTAGGTCAAATTTTGTAACTTCCCAAGAAAATTTAACACTATGAGAACTATTTTAGTTTTTTTCGGAACGTTTCTATTATTTATTAGCTGTAATAGTAAAGGAGCGAATCCAACCTCTTATGGAGAGCTTAAAACTTCAGGAAATTTTGACATTACCAAAGAAATTGTAGAAGCATCAGAAGTTGCATCAGAGAATAAAGAAGTAACAATTGAAAGAAAACTTATTAAAACAGGAGATATTTCTTTTGAAACAGATAATTTATTAGAAACAAGAAATTATATAGAGCAAGCGGTTAAAAAATATAACGGCTATATTTCTGTTGATAACGAGTACAAATCTTCTCAAAATATTACTTCAAATTTAACGGTTCGAATTCCTTCAGAAAGTTTTGATACTTTTTTAAATGAGATTTCATCAAAAGTAGCAAGGTTTGATAATAAGAATATCTCTGTTAACGATGTAACAGAGCAATTTTTGGATGTACAAGCACGTTTGAAGGTAAAAAAAGAATTAGAACAACGATATAGCGAAATACTAAAAAAGGCTAGTTCAGTAAAAGAAATTTTAGAAGTTGAGCGAGAATTAACAAATGTAAGGTCTGATATTGAATCGATGGAAGGACGTTTGAAATACTTACAAAATCAAGTGTCTTTCTCAACCCTAACAATTCGATTTTATAAAAAAGAAGTAAGTAAAGCTTATTCAAAAACTTTTGGAAGACGTATAGCAGATGCTTTTGCCAACGGAATAGACAATATAAAATGGTTTTTTATCGGTTTGGTAAACATTTGGCCATTTATACTTTTAATAGTTTTATTAATAATACTCATAAAGAAACGAATTAAACGAAAAGAATAAATACATGAAAATTACTTTTTACGGTCACGCATGTTTTGGTATTGAAATTAACGGAACACATGTGTTAGTTGACCCTTTTATAACAGGAAACCCTCTAGCATCAAATATAGATGTAGATAAAGTAAAAGCAGATTATATTTTACTTACACATGCGCATCAAGATCATGTATTAGATGTAGAAAACATAGCAGAAAGAACAGGAGCTACAATAATTTCTAATTACGAAATAGTAATGTATTATGAAACGAAAAAACTCAAAGGACATCCAGTAAATCATGGAGGTACATATAAAAATGATGTGTTTTCTGCAAAGTATGTAAATGCTATTCACACTTCTTCATTTGCAGATGGAAGTTATGGAGGGCAACCAGGAGGGTTTGTAGTAACAGCAGGAGAAAAATCCTTGTATATTTCTGGTGATACAGCAGTAACTATGGATATGAAGCTAATACCGATGTCAACAAACTTAACAGCTTCAATATTTCCGATTGGTGATAATTTTACCATGGGAGTTGACGATGCTATCATAGCCAGCGACTTAGTAATTTGTGATAAAGTAATAGGGTGTCATTTCAACACCTTTCCTCCTATAAAAATAGATATAGAAGAAGCTAAAGAAAAGTTTTCACAAGCAAAAAAAGAATTAGTGATTTTAGAAATTGGACAAACAATAACTATTTAAGCAACCTCTTTTATAAAGGTATTATGAAAATAATCAAAATAATTTTAGGTGTTATAACAGTCTTAATTCTAGCATTTTTCTTAACAGGATTAGTAGTACAAGAAGTTGTTTATACCAATGAAATAACAATTAACAAGCCAGTAAATGAAGTTTTTTCGGATTTTCAGGATGAAGAATTGATGAAAAAATGGATGCCAGAGGTGAAATCAATTGAAACTCTAGAAGAACAACCTAATAAAACAGGTAGTAAATATAAAGTGGTTGTTGAAAATCAAGGTAAATTGGTAACTATGACAGAAGAAGTATTAGCGTATAAAGAAAATGAAAAACTTACTCTTCACTTTGATGCAGAAAATATGCTAAAAACAGATGATTATACATTTATTTCAGAAGGAAACTCAACTAAGATATTACAAACTACTACCTGTATTAGTGAATCGTATATAATGAGTTGTTTATTCCCGTACTTTAAAGGAGCTCTTAAAAAAATGAGTCAACAATATTTAGAGAACTTTAAAAAAGCTTCTGAAACTCATAACTAAAATACTTACAATTGATAAAAGCTACCTACCATAAATACTTACTAAACTTTAAACAAGCAAGTGGTACCTCTCGTGGAATTTTAAGAACTAAAGAAACTTGGTTTATAATTTTAGAAAAAGAAGGAAAGAAAGGTTTTGGAGAATGCGGTTTGTTCAGAGGTTTAAGTGCTGATGATAAACCTAATTATGAAGAGAAATTACAGTGGGTGTGTAACAATATTAATTCTGGCTTAGAGAAATTATTATTTGAACTCAACGAGTTTCCTTCGATACAGTTTGGATTAGAACAAGCATTTTTATCTTTAGAAAGCAAAACACCATTTGAATTATTTCCATCTAAGTTTACAGAAGGAAAGCAGCAAATTTCTATAAACGGATTAATATGGATGGGAGATAAAGCCTTTATGCAGCAACAAATAAAAGATAAGTTGCAACAAGGTTTTACTACCATAAAAATGAAAATAGGAGCGATTGATTTCGATACAGAGATAGCCTTGTTACAATCAATACGAAAAGAATTTTCAGCCAAGGAAATTGAACTTCGTGTAGATGCCAATGGAGCATTTTTGCCACAAAATGCCTTAGAAAAGTTACAAAGACTATCTGAATTAGAACTACATTCTATAGAGCAACCAATAAAACAAGGACAATGGCAAGAAATGGCAAGTTTATGTGAAAAAACACCATTACCAATTGGGTTAGACGAAGAATTGATAGGCGTGTTTTCTTTAAAAGAGAAAGAAAAATGTATAGCTACAATTCAACCTCAATACATTATTTTAAAACCTAGTTTGGTAGGAGGGTTTAAAGGAAGTAACGAATGGATTCAAATAGCATCCAACCATAACGCAGGTAATTGGATAACTAGTGCTTTGGAAAGCAATATAGGGCTAAATGCAATAGCACAATGGACGCATACCTTAAATAATCCGTTACCGCAAGGTTTAGGAACAGGTAGTTTGTTTACAAACAATTTTGAAAGTCCGTTGGAAGTTTCAAATGGAAGTTTAGGGTATAATACGAACAAAAACTGGCACTTTAATATATAACAATGAATTTTATACAACAAGCATATAAAGGAGATAACCAGTGGTACTTATACTTATTAGTTATTTTTATAGTTTTATTTGGGTGGCAGTTTATAGGTGTAATTCCTTTAGCTGTAACTGCAATTTTACATTCTGAAAGTACAAGTGAGTTTTTAAGAGCAGCAGATGATAGCTTTATGAGCTTAGGAATAAATAAAAACTTGTTTTTATTTATGATGGTGGTGATGTTTGCTTTTGGATTAGTTTCATTGTTTTTAGGAATAAAATATATTCATAAAAGAGCTATAAAAACAGTTATAACAAGCAGAAATAAAATAGATTGGAATCGCTTTTGGTTTGGTTTCTTTGTATGGGGAATACTATCTGTACTAGTAGTATCTTCTGACATTCTTTTAGCTCCTGAAAATTATACATGGAATTTTAAACCTCTGCCTTTTTTTACTTTAATGATAGTATCGTTTTTGTTTTTACCCATTCAAACGAGTTTTGAAGAATTACTTTTTAGAGGGTATTTTATGCAAGGACTTGGTACTTGGTTTAAAAACAGATGGGTTCCATTAATAGTAACTTCGGTAGCTTTTGGTTTACTCCACGGAGCAAACCCAGAAGTAGAGAAGCTAGGGTATATTTCAATGGTTTTTTATATAGGAACAGGTTTCTTTTTCGGAATAACTACACTAATGGATGAAGGAACAGAATTAGCATTAGGTTTGCATGCTATTAATAATATTGTAGCTGCATTCTTGGTAACTACAGATTGGACCGTTTTTCAAACGGATGCTTTATTTGTAGATACTTCAGATCCTTCGGTAGGGATAGAGATGTTTTTACCAGTATTTGTTTTATATCCTTTAATGTTGCTACTGTTTTCAAAAAAATATGGTTGGAAAAATTGGAAAGAAAAACTATTTGGTAACATAGAGAAACCTGTAATAACAACAAAATAGTACTCCAAATAAAGTGGGCAATCTAAACTTTCATAATAGTTTTCAGTTAAACGGAAAGTCTTTTTCTAATGAAGATGAATTATTGACTTTTTCGAAGACTATAAACGATTCCGTATATCAATTTTTATCAGATTGGTTTAATGCAGAAGATTTTGTAGTAGTGCAAACATCAGGTTCTACGGGAAAACCCAAACCAATTCGATTGAAAAAAGAGTTTATAGTAAACTCAGCAAAAGCCACAGGAACTTTTTTCGGGTTAAAAGAAAATACTACAGCTTTATTATGTTTATCGACCGATTATATTGCAGGGAAAATGATGTTAGTTCGTGCATTAACCTTAGGTTGGAGTATGGATGTGGTTGCTCCAACATCTAAAGTTGAAATTCTAAAAGAGTATGATTTTTCAGCGATGGTACCTTTACAACTACGAAGCTCTTTAGGAGATATAGATAAAATAAAGAAGCTTATTGTAGGAGGAGGTGTTGTAGCAAATGATTTAATTGAAGCTATTCAAAATAAATCAACTGAAATTTACGCTACTTACGGAATGACAGAAACAATTACACATATTGCTGTTAAAAAGTTAAACAATATCATTTCGAACGATAGTGAGAAACCTCACTATAAGGTACTCCCTAACGTACAACTTTCTCAAGACAATCGAGATTGCTTAGTGATTGATGCGCCAAAAGTAGCCGAAGAAAAAATTATAACAAACGATGTAATTCGTTTGATTTCTGATACCGAATTTGAATGGTTGGGACGTTATGATAACGTGATTAATTCAGGAGGAGTAAAGCTACATCCAGAGAAAATAGAAGAAAAACTCTCTAAAATTATTTCAAACCGCTTTTTTGTTACAGGTATCAACGATAAAAAACTAGGAGAGAAGCTAGTTTTGATAGTAGAAGGAGAGAAAAATGACGCCATTTCGAACGAAGTGAGAAATCTATTGGGGCTTACCAAGTATGAAACCCCGAAAGCAATTTATTTTGTAGAAAAATTTGTTGAGACAGAAACAAAAAAAATTCAACGAAAAAAAACACTCGCTAAAATTTTACCTCACTAAAAAGTATCGTTCACTTTTCTAATAAACTTGTTTACTCATTTAAGGTTTTATAAAAATATAGCGTTAGCTAGTTTTATGTAAACTTTAAAACGAAAAGCTATGTTTAAAAAACTATTTTATGCAATGCTATTATTGAGTTCAATAGCATTTGCAGCGCAACAAAGAACAATTACAGGTGTAGTTTCAGATGAATCAGGTCCGTTACCAGGAGTGACTATTGTGGTAAAAGGAACAACCAATGGGACTGAAACTGATTTTGATGGTAAATACTCTATTTCAGCTACACAAGGTGATGTTTTAGTATTTTCTTTTGTAGGAATGAAAACTGTAGAAGAAAAGGTAAAAGAAAGGTCTGTAATTAATATAATAATGAAGAGTGATAATCTTTTAGAAGAAGTTGTAGTAGCAGCCTACGGTATTTCAAAAAGGAGAAAATCATCGGCTTCAAAAGTTATTAGAATTAGAGGGTATAATCAAATTGAAAATAGAGATTCTTATGCAGGAAGAAGTGAAAATATTTTCAAAAGTCCTATAAATTCTCCCTTGTCTACATTTTCTATTGATGTTGATAAAGCTTCTTACAGTAATATAAGAAGAATGATTAATAGCGGTCAAAAAATACCAAAGGATGCAGTTAAGATCGAAGAAATGATTAATTACTTTGATTATAACTATCCACAACCTAAAGGAGAACATCCTTTTTCAATCACTACAGAGATTGTTACGACTCCATGGAATAAAGATACTCAGCTGGTAAGAATTGGGTTAAAAGGAAAAGAGTATAAACAAGAAAATTTACCAGCATCAAACTTAACTTTTTTGATAGATGTTTCAGGCTCTATGTCAGATCATAATAAATTACCTTTATTAAAATCTGCTTTTAAATTATTGGTAAATCAGTTAAGAGAAAAAGATAAAGTAGCAATTGTTGTATATGCAGGAGCAGCAGGGGTAGTTTTAAAACCTACCTCAGGAAATGAAAAAGAAACAATATTAGAGGCTTTGAATCAATTAGAAGCAGGAGGCTCAACGGCAGGAGGAGAAGGAATTGAGTTAGCTTACAAACTAGCAAAGGAAAATTATATAAAAGATGGAAATAACCGAGTTATTTTAGCTACAGACGGTGATTTTAATGTAGGAGCTTCAACCAATGCTGAAATGGAAGAGTTAATAGAAGAAAAAAGAAAATCAGGAGTATTTCTATCAGTGTTAGGTTTTGGTTACGGAAACTACCAAGATGATAAATTAGAAATTTTAGCAGATAAGGGAAATGGAAATCATGCGTATATCGACACGATGCAAGAAGCGCAAAAGGTATTTGGTAAAGAATTTGGGGGTACTTTATATACCATTGCAAAGGATGTGAAAATTCAGGTAGAATTTAATCCAGAAAAAGTAAAAGCATATCGTTTAATAGGATATGAAAACAGATTGTTGAATGATGAAGATTTTGTAGATGATACAAAAGATGCTGGTGAGTTAGGTAGTGGTCATACAGTAACAGCATTGTATGAAGTAATTCCTGTAGGAGTAAAAAGTAAATTTTTGAAGAAACTATCCAAATTGAAGTATACTCAAAACAAACAACTGAATAATTTTAATGATGAATTATTAACCGTGAAGTTTAGGTATAAATTACCAAAAGGGACTAAGAGCATAGAGTTAGTGAAAACTGTAAAAAATGAAGTATTGGCACCAACGAATGATATGAAATTTATTTCAGCAGTAGCTTTATTTGGAATGCAATTAAGTAAATCAAAATTTAAAAATAAGACAAAAATTGAAGATGTACTTAGTTTGACAGAGGGAGAAATAGGAGAGGATAAAGATGGTTACAAAGCAGAGTTTGTTAGATTAGTAAAAACGTATAATTAAGAATAAAAAAACAGGGTTAAATGCCCTGTTTTTTCTAAAAAATCTTTAGCGTCAAAAGCTTTTTTATAATCAGCTAAACTCATTCCGAATCGTTAAGCATTGTAGTTCTCTTCTTTATCTATTTTATAAAGTTTGCTTTTTCTACTTATTTTTATTGGCCCACTCTTTTTGTTTCGTAGAAAATAGTAATAGTGAAAAGTTTGGTTGAGATAAATATATAAAAAAATCCAACGATTTTTATCGTTGGATTTATATGTTTTGAATAAGAAGATGTTTGTTATTCTTCCATAGAATGGTAGACATTATTTACGTCATCATCTTCTTCCAGTCTTTCTAAAAGTTTGTTTACCTCTTCTTTTTGTTCTTCTGAAATCGCAGTAGTGGTTGTTGGAATACGTTCAAATTCCGAAGAAAGAATTTCAATATTATTTTCTTCTAAATATTTTTGAATAGCGCCAAATTGTTCAAAAGGAGCATAAAGCATTACCGAACTATCTTCTTCGTCGGCAAAAACTTCTTCCACTTCAAAGTCGATCATTTCCATTTCAAACTCTTCTAAATCCATTCCTAAGGAATCTTCTTTTACTTTAAAGTTAACCACGTGGTCAAACATAAAAGCAACTGATCCAGAAGTTCCTAAATTTCCGTTACACTTGTTAAAAGCAGCACGTACATTAGCTACTGTACGGTTATTATTATCAGTAGCAGTTTCTACTAAAACAGCAATTCCATGAGGAGCATATCCTTCAAATAATACTTCTTTATAGTTTTCAGTACTTTTATCAGATGCTTTTTTAATAGCGCGCTCAACATTATCTTTAGGCATGTTGGCAGCCTTTGCATTTTGAATTACAACACGCAAACGAGAGTTGGTTTCGG
This sequence comes from Tenacibaculum mesophilum, assembly GCF_003867075.1. Taxonomy (NCBI): domain Bacteria; kingdom Pseudomonadati; phylum Bacteroidota; class Flavobacteriia; order Flavobacteriales; family Flavobacteriaceae; genus Tenacibaculum; species Tenacibaculum mesophilum. The sequence continues at coordinate 361,152 of NZ_CP032544.1, forward strand.
GGTTTGGACCACCTTCTTTAACTGCCATAACGATATCTTTACCAATACGAGTAAAGGTTTTAGCCATAGCTGACCAACGTTTCATCTTTCTTGCTTTCCTAAATTCGAATGCTCTTCCCATGTGTATTCTGTTTTAATTTTGCTTGGCAAATGTAACTAATGCTATAAAATATTGCAATTAAAAATGTTTTTTGAAAATTACATCACCTGTTTGTTTATCATAAGCTTTCCAAGTTCCACTTTGTTTATCATTTTTATAATGCCCTTTAACTTTTACGTTTCCGTTTTCATAATAGGACTTATAAGAACCATCTTTTAAGCCATCTTCTAAATCAACTTCAAATTTTAGCTGTCCTTTTTTATAAAACTCTTTGTATGATTTAGCGCTTAGGTCAGAAGGATGTATTGGCGGAAGCTTAAAAAATGTTGTGGAATTTTGAGTACTTGTAGAATCTTTGTAAGGAGCTAACTCTAAAAGTAATTTTTCTCTTAATTCTTTATCTTTTTTAGTGTTTATATCAATGTTTTTAGGATCTTCAAAAACAAGAGAAATATTACTTTCAAATAAGTCATCAGAAGCAATTAGCTGCATTCCAATTTGTGAAAAGCAAGTAATATAAGGTTTGTTTTTTTGAAGTTCACGTCGAGTTTTGTTATCAACTAAACTTAAAAGATCTTTGTAGGAATTTGGAGTGTTTACATAAGCAAAGACACTAGATTTTTTCTCAAAATGATAATTAAAATCATCGAATTTTTCAGAGTTTTCTAGGGTGTATCCTATTAAGTGGTTGTTAATAATTTCTTTAATAGTATTTGGACTAGTACTAAAAACTACAAAATCATCAATAATGGTAAAGTAAGGTTTCTCCATCTTAGAAAACATGTTTCCTGCTAACATTTTAAAGAATCCTTTTAAATCAAAAAAGTTAATAGGATAACCTCTGTAATCGATTTGCTTGTATTTTAAAGGGGTATTTTCTTTAATTTTTGAAAGGACAAGCTGAAGATTTTCTTTAGCATCATCAATATCATCAGCTTTAATAATAGCAGCGATATCTTTCTTGTTTTTTGAAAGCTCAGTGTTAAAATGAATTAAAGCTATTTCACTACCAATCCAACTATAAATGTTTTCAGAAACATTAATATCTAATTTATCCTCAATCATCGCAAGTTGATCAGAATACACCTTAAAATCAGCAGGATTTTCTTGTTGGAGTTTCTCTAGATTACTATTGAATGTTTTAAAGTTATCAAAAGCAAAACTAAGGTATAAAGAGGTGTTCTTTGGAGCTACTTTAGCAACGCTACGCTTACCAGCCCCAGACTTTTGTAATACCTTTAAATAAGTTTGTGAATTAGTGTCAACGTTTGTGTAACCAGTAGCTTGAACGATAACTCCTTCCACAATGGATATGTCTAAACCAGAGTAGAAGAATGCTTCTTTATTTAAAAAATCTAAATTGCTAGAACTGGTAAAACAATTTAAATAGTCTTTTAGATATTTATGTTGTAAATAGATATTAAAAAATCCATCAGTATCTGTTTTCTTTTTTATTTCTATAAAATTTATATCTCGTCCAATAACAGGATTCAAGTATTGGTCAATTGATTGTTCAACCAAAAGGTGAGTATAAGAAGCTATAACTTGGTTTTTAATAAAAGAAAGGTGTAAAGTTTCTCTAGTCTTCTTATTATACAGTTCTATAATTTCGTGTTCTTTGTATACTCGTTTCGTTACCTTATAGTCTTCTCCAGCCAAATTACTTATAGCTCTTTTTAGAAAAATAAGTTTAGAGAATTTTTGTAAATCCGCAACGTATAATAACCCATATTTTCTAGGACTAAATACATGTACTGAAATAACCAGATTACGTTCCCCAATAAAGTCAAAAATTTCCTTTTTTGCTTTAAAAGTTTCATCTAAACTATGTAGGCCTTCAGATAGTTTATTGATTTGTTGATTCTTTTGAAGATGCGTCCAAATTTCACTTGAGCTTATTTCATCCCAAGTGTCAATAGGTCTTTCAGTATCAACTATGAAAACAGCATCATCAGGAACTAGGTAAATAGACTTGATATTATCATTTTCAGATAAGGTGAAAATATACACTTGATAGATTACAAAGCCTATAACAAGGGCAATAATGCCCCAAAACACTTTCCTCTTCATGCTGTTTTCTGTGTTTTAAACTTGTAAAACTCCTAAATTAAAAGGCTTTTCAATAGGAGCGTGGTCAGCAGCTTCTATTCCCATAGAAATCCATGTTCTGGTGTCTAGAGGGTTAATTACAGCATCAGTCCAAATTCTTGCAGCAGCATAGTAAGGAGATATTTGATTATCGTATCTCGATTTAATTTTATCAAATAATTCTGCTTCCTTTTCAGGAGTAATTTCTTCTCCTTTTTTCTTTAAAGCGGCAGTTTCAATTTGTAATAATACTTTGGCAGCAGAGGCTCCACTCATCACAGCTAGTTCAGCACTTGGCCATGCAAAAATAAGACGTGGATCATAGGCCTTACCACACATAGCGTAATTTCCTGCACCGTAAGAGTTACCAATAACTACCGTAAATTTAGGAACTACAGAGTTACTAACAGCGTTCACCATTTTAGCGCCATCTTTAATAATTCCGCTATGTTCAGATTTACTTCCTACCATAAACCCAGTAACATCTTGTAAGAAAACTAACGGGATTTTCTTCTGGTTACAGTTGGCAATAAATCGAGTAGCTTTATCAGCTGAATCGTTATAAATTACCCCACCAAATTGCATTTCGCTAGGTTTGGTTTTTGCTCCTTTTGATTTTACAATTTTACGTTGGTTAGCAACGATACCTACTGCCCATCCATCAATACGAGCATATCCAGTAATAATGGTTTGACCATAGCCTGCCTTGTATTCTTCAAATTCAGAATTATCAACCAAACGCTTGATGATTTCCATCATGTCGTATTGCTCATTACGAGCTTTTGGTAAAATTCCGAAAATATCATCTTCATTTTCTTTTGGAGGAAAAGCTTCTTTACGATTAAATCCAGCTTTGTCATAATCTCCAATTTTATCCATTAAGTTTTTAATGGTATCTAAAGCATCTTTATCATCTTTTGCTTTATAATCGGTAACCCCAGATACTTCACAATGTGTGGTTGCTCCACCTAATGTTTCATTATCAATAGTTTCACCAATAGCGGCCTTAACTAAATAACTACCCGCTAAGAAAATACTTCCTGTTTTGTCTACAATAAGTGCTTCATCACTCATAATAGGTAAGTAAGCACCACCAGCAACACAACTTCCCATAACGGCAGCAATTTGGGTAATTCCCATGCTACTCATTACCGCATTGTTTCTAAAAATTCTTCCGAAGTGTTCTTTATCAGGAAAAATTTCATCCTGCATTGGTAAATAAACCCCAGCAGAATCTACCAAATAAATAATAGGTAGTTTATTTTCAATTGCTATTTCTTGAGCTCTTAAATTTTTCTTTCCTGTAATAGGGAACCAAGCACCCGCTTTTACGGTAGCATCGTTAGCAACAACAATACATTGCTTACCGCTAACATATCCCATTTTTACAACCACACCACCTGAAGGGCATCCACCATGTTCTTGATACATGTCTTCACCTGCAAAAGCAGCAATTTCGATAGACTTAGACTTATCGTCTAATAAATAATCAATACGTTCACGAGCTGTTAATTTTCCTTTCTCATGATGCTTGTCAATACGTTTTTGTCCACCGCCTAATTTAACTTTGGTTAAGCGTCTACGTAAATCTGATACTAAAAGTTTATTGTGGTCTTCGTTTTTGTTGAAGTTAAGATCCATGGTAAGTTATTTGTTTGCGTGTGCTAAAATAAGAAAAACAACGTACAAAACAAGGTGTTTAGGTATACGATTGAATGATGTTTTCAACAGTATTTTCTATTTCTTTATTTCTAGATTGTTTTATTAAAATATAAGGTTCTGCCACCCGTTCATTACAGTTTTGTACTGCGCATGTTTCGCAAGTAACACCTACTGTTTTTTTAGTGAAAGTATCTTCATTAAAAAAATGAAGTTTTCTTTTTAAGTGTGGAGAAAGCAACATACCTATGCTAACACTACGATTAATTTTTTCTTTAAAAGGATCGGCAGTAGCCGCAGAAAGTACTAAATACTCTTTTTGAGAATTTTCGTACGACGAAATTTGAATTCCGTAAGCAGATTTTTTTTCTTCTGAAACTTCTAAATCCTGAATTGTTTTAATGGCAATCCATCTTCTGCAATAATGTTCATTGTTACGATTGGCGTGAGGAGACTGTTGTTGTGTAATATGTAGTTCTTTAGAAAGTCTATGTGCCAGAGAACCTTCTTTATGAGTAAAACGTAAAAAGAATAGGTTCTTAATGTTAAAATGTCTTGGTAAAATGTTCGTTAAACGTTGATAAAACGTTTCGTCAGAACAATTATAACTTCTAATAATTTTGTGCAATTGTATAGGTTGCCAAGTTTTTAAAGAAAAAAGTTGTGTTAGTTTTTGAATTAAATCATCTTTCGGAATAATTAAAGCACCTGCAAAGTAAGAAGCTACAAAATTATTTAATACTTCATCAAAACTGTCAAATTTAATCCATGGAAATGTATATAACCTGTTTTCAATTTGTAAATAATTATAAGCTATTTCTTTAGCAAAAATGAATGTTCTCTGTGCTTCGTTTATATCGTTATATATAAGAAGTGTTTTGTTTTTTGGAATATAGATGTTTCTTAATTCAGATAATTTTTGATGTTTAGATAGTTCTTCGCTATCAATCGTATAACCGTATTCTTCAATTAAAATTTCTTCTAAGTCTTTTGAAGAAATAGGTTTGTTTGGATTGATTTGATAAGCCTTAATAAAATCTGTAACCTTTGTTTCAATATCCTCAAAATAGTTGTTGTGTGCTTCTTGGTACGAACGTAATGCAGCAAGAAAAAAGCTCTCTCTTGTTAAATTGTAGTTTTGAGAAATCTTAATAATGGTACTTATAAAAGCATTAACCTTTGCAGGAGCATTGGCAATGATGTCAATTAGATTATTTTCTTTAATACCAAATAGGTCAAGAGGAATCTCTTTTAAAATTTTCGATTGTAAAATTTCACCAATAGGGGCTAGGTTTTTATCTAATTTTAGAGATACCAAATGATCATAAGGTACTTCTAGCTTCTCAGAAAGAATAACAATTTTATCAGTTTTTGGATACTTTTTTCCTTTCTCAATTTCGTTTAAATACGATTTTGATAATCCTGTTAGTTTAGCTAATCCAAAGAGTGATAGATTTTTATCTGTACGTATTTGTTTCAGTTTTAACCCAAAAACTAATCTGATATATTCTTCTTCCAATGTGTTTTATTAAAATATTCGTAATTCAAAGGTATAAAAATTAGCGAATTAATAAAAATTTGTAATTTACATGTTTTTAGCGAACGTTCGCTTTTTTGTTTGAGTTCTTTTTTTTAATATTGAACTGTCAATCAATAAGTAAAAAATAAATAGATATGAATCAAGATGTTTTAGCAAAAGAAATTCAATGTGTAGGTTTTGATCAAACCGAGTATAAAAGTGTTTTGACCAATGAAGCCAAAGCATTTTTAATTCAACTTCAAGAAAAATTTAATCCTCAAAGACTTCAATTATTAGCTGAAAGAGAAATCGAACAAGCTTATTTTGATGCAGGAAACTATCCTTCTTTTCCTTTGGAAACGAAAGAGATAAGAGAGAGCGATTGGGTATGTGCTCCGTTACCTGAAGATTTGTTAGATAGGAGAGTAGAAATTACAGGGCCAGTAGAGCGTAAAATGATTATCAATGCATTAAATTCTGGAGCAAAAACGTTTATGGCAGATTTTGAAGATAGTAATTCACCTACAATTCAAAATATTTTAGATGGTCAGGTAAACTTACGAGATGCAGTAAATAAAACAATTTCATTTTATAATACAACAAAAGATAAGAACTATGAGTTGAAAGACAAAGTAGCTACCTTGTTAGTAAGACCAAGAGGGTTGCATTTAAATGAAAAACATTTGTTGATTGATGGCGTAGAAATGTCAGGTTCTTTGGTAGATTTTGGATTGTACTTTTTCCATAATATCAAAGCCTTACGAGAACAGGGGAGTGCAACCTATTTTTATTTACCTAAACTAGAACATTACAAAGAAGCGCGTTGGTGGAATGATGTTTTTGTGTTTGCACAAGAGTATATGGAGGTACCACAAAAAACCATTAAAGCAACAGTATTAATAGAAACAATTACGGCAAGTTTTCAGTTGGATGAAATTATTTATGAGTTAAAAGATCATATGGCTGGTTTAAACTGTGGTCGTTGGGATTATATCTTTTCATACATTAAAAAGTTCAGAAATCATTCTGGTTTTATTGTGCCAAACCGTTCACAAGTAACCATGAGTAGCCCATTTATGAAGGCGTATTCGTTACGAGTTATTCAGTCGTGCCACAAACGAGGTGTACATGCTATGGGAGGAATGGCAGCACAAATTCCTGTGAAGAATAATGAAGAGTTGAATAAAGAAGCTTTTGCTAAGGTTAAGAAAGATAAGGAGCAAGAAGTTAGGAATGGTCATGACGGAACTTGGGTGGCGCATCCTGGTTTAGTAGCAATTGCAATGGACGTTTTTAATACAACAATGCCCAATGCGAATCAGATAGATAAAAAGCTAGAAGATCTAACAATTACAGAAAAAGATTTAGTAGAATTACCAGAAGGTACTATTACTGAGCAAGGAATACGAGAAAATATCAATGTTGGTATTTTGTATGTAGAGTCGTGGTTAATGGGACAAGGAGCAGCTGCCTTGTATAATTTAATGGAAGATGCAGCAACTGCTGAAATATCTCGAACACAAGTATGGCAATGGTTACATAAAAACGTAATGCTTGAAGATGGTAGAACGTTTACAGAGGGAATGTATGAGCAATTTAAAAAAGAAGAATTAAAAAAAATAAAAAGTTATGTAGGTGAAGACAGATACAATAACGGAAAGTTTGAGTTAGCTATTCAATTATTTGACGAGTTGATTTTAAACAAAGAATTTGTAGAGTTCTTAACCTTACCGGCATATAAATATTTATAGAGAAAAGCAATTTAAATTAAAAACTAGACTTGAATATTTAAATCTCGATTATCGAGAAAAAAGCCCTCAAAAATGCGGCAACATTTAAGAGGGCAAGCTATCAATAAAAATTAATAACCTTATCAATTACAAAATTATGAAAAATTTAGCACACGCTAATTATAGTTCTGCTTTACAAACAGTGAAAGAATTAAAGAAAAAGTTTGGATCAACTTGGAATTCAGTTTCTCCAGAGAATGCTGCTAGAATGGTAGCACAAAACCGTTTTAAAACAGGTTTAGATATCGCTAGATATACCGCTGCAATTATGAGAGAAGATATGGCGGCTTACGATGCAGATTCATCTAATTATACACAGTCATTGGGGTGCTGGCACGGATTTGTAGCACAACAAAAAATGATTGCAGTAAAAAAACATCACAAAACAACAAGTAAACGTTATTTATATCTTTCAGGATGGATGGTAGCTGCATTGCGTTCAGAGTTTGGTCCATTACCAGATCAATCGATGCATGAAAAAACAGCAGTTCCTGCGTTAATTGAGGAGATTTATGATTTTCTACGTCAAGCAGATGCTATTGAATTAAACGATTTATTTAGAAGATTAGAAAACGGAGAAGATGTACAGAGTGAAATTGATAATTTTGAAACACATATAGTTCCAATTATTGCTGATATTGATGCTGGTTTTGGAAATGAAGAAGCTACGTATTTGTTAGCTAAAAAAATGATTCAGGCTGGTGCTTGTGCTATTCAGATAGAAAATCAAGTTTCAGATGCTAAACAATGTGGGCATCAAGATGGAAAAGTAACCGTGCCACACGAAGACTTTATAGCAAAATTAAATGCAATTCGATACGCCTTTTTAGAGTTAGGCGTAGAAGATGGAGTTATTGTAGCAAGAACCGATTCGGAAGGAGCAGGATTAACTCAAAAATTACCTGTAAGTCAAGAACCAGGAGATTTAGCTTCTCAATATTTAGCATTTGTAGAAGCTGAAGAAATTACAATTGATGAAGCAAAAGAAGACGATGTATTACTAAAACGTGATGGAAAATTAGTGCGCCCTGTACGTTTGGCGAATGGTTTGTATAAGTTTAGAGAAGGAACGAATATTGATAGGGTAGTGCTAGATTGTATTACTAGCTTACAAAACGGAGCCGATTTGTTATGGATTGAAACGCCTACGCCTCATGTGGGGCAAATTGCTCATATGGTAAATAGAGTAAGAGCTGTGGTTCCTAATGCGAAGTTGGTGTACAATAACTCACCATCGTTTAATTGGACATTGAATTTCCGTAATCAAGTGTATGATGAAATGGTTGCTGAAGGTGAAAACATGACAGGATACGACAGAAATAATTTAATGAATGCGGCTTATGATGGTACAGAATTGTGTCATAGAGCGGATGAGAAAATCCGTACTTTCCAAATAGATGGGGCAAGAGAAGCAGGTATTTTCCATCATTTAATCACCTTACCAACATACCATACAACAGCGCTACATATGAATGATTTAACAGAAGGTTATTTCGGAGAAGATGGAATGTTAGCGTATGTAAGAGGAGTGCAACGACAAGAAATTAGAAAAGGAGTTTCATGTGTAAAACATCAACGAATGGCTGGTTCTGATTTAGGAGACGACCATAAAACATTTTTCGCAGGAGATAAAGCGTTAAAAGCTAGTGGAGAAAAGAATACATCTAATCAATTTGAAGTAGGGACAAAAGATAAAGGGATAGAAGAAGAAAGTGCCGTAGCAGTATAAAAAATCTTAGTTGTTTGTAAACTTCCTGTTATGTTTGGTTTGTTTCAATTGTTTGTTTGCATAGCAGGAATTTTACATACTAATTTGATAGTATGAGTTTATAATTAGCAGTTGTAAATTTTATTTTGATGTAGTTAGCTCTCTTATTAAAAGAGAGCTTTTTCATTTTGATAATAATGTTTCAACAAGAGCTTTAATATTTTTGATTATCAATAGATTTCGTAATAGGAGTAATTAGGTCACCGGTATGTTTGGTAGATTTTGTTTCAATAAGCATAATTAAACAATCTTCCGAAGAACTAACTCTGTGATTTACACCTTTAGGAACTACAAATAAATCACCTTTTTTCATCGTAAAACTAGGTTGATTTTCTATTTCCATTAAAAGACTTCCATCGATAATATAAAAAAGCTCATCTTCGTTTTCATGATTATGCCACGGAATATCTTCCCCTTTAATTTTGGCGAGTTTAACATATTCATTGTTAACTTCAGAAATTATTTTAGGAGAAAAGTATTTTTTTAGTTTTTCAGCTTCCTGTAAGATGTTAATTGTTTGAGTAGTATCCATATCGTAAGTTATCAAGACTTTGTTTTTAATTCCATTTTAATATTACAACGTTCGTATGGGCAGTCTTCTTCCACAGGAATTTCTAAAAAGCCAAATTTTCTATAAATGTAAATAGCGTTTTCAAGTTTCGTGTTTGAGTATAAAACCAATTTATCAAACTGTTTGTCTTTTGCAAAATCAATACAATGTTGCATGAGTTGTTGTCCTATTTTGTAACCCCTGTGTTTTGGTGAAACAGCCATTTTTGTTAATTCATAAACATTAGGTTCACTCATAGGCATTAAAGCTACAGTACCTACAACTTCATTATTTAATTTAGCAAAGAAAATATGTCCTCCTTTGTCAATAATATATTTGTGAGGATTGCTTAAAACTTCCTCATCATAAGGTTCTACGTAGAAAAATGTTTGTAACCATTCAATGTTCAGATTGTAAAAAGATGAGTTGTATTCTTCCTTAAATGTGGTAATCGTTACAGTACTTTGTGTTGTATTCATTTTTATATGTTCTATAATAGCTTCGCTGAAAGACTTTTCATCGAACTTAGTCTCTAATTCATTTATAAGTTCAGTTAGTGATTCAGCCTTTATATTAGTGTACTTTTTAATAGTGTGTTCAATGCTGTTCCATATAGGGGTTACATTCTCTATGAGCTGCTTTCCTTTGTTAGAAATAAAAATAACTTTTTTTCGCTTATCCGATTTATCTTCTTTGAGGGTGATAAGTCCTTTTTTATGAAGCTTATTAATAGCTTGAGTAGTAGCAGGCTGCGATGTTTTTAAACTGTTGGTAATCTCAGTATTAGTAACACCATCTTTGTTTTTTATAATTTTAAAAGTAGGAAATAGGTAAGGGTCAAAATGAATATTAAACTCATCGTACACCAATTGTGTTTCACGCATCATGTATTCGCTAGTCCTTTTTAACCTAGAACCTAATCCAATTTCTCATAATCCTTTAAGTGCGTCCATTTTTAATAAATATAAGTACTTATATAAATACAAATATATGTTTTTTTTGATTTATAATCCTTGTGTATTATTGTTGATAAGTGTCTAGGTGATATTTTCCATGGAAAATAATAAAAATATTTTTATATATTTGTAAATGAATTTTAATAACAAACAAAATGAAAAGAGATAAAATTATTTTTTATGTAGCTACAGGGTTATTAACATTATTAATGTTTTTTTCAGCAGGAATGTATTTTTTTAATCATGCAGAAGTAGCTAAAATGTTTACAGCATTTGGGTACCCAACATACATTATTTACCCATATGCAGTAGCTAAGCTGTTAGGTTTAATAGCTTTATGGTTTTTTAGAGGAAAGTTTTTAAATGAATGGGCGTATGCAGGTTTTTTCTTTGCATTTATTCTAGCTTTTTTTGCTCATTTTATGATTGGTGATGGAGAACAAACAGGAGCTGTAATAGCAATCGTACTATTAATAGTTTCGTATATTTATAGTAAAAAAATATAATGAGCAACAATCCAACAGCAACAGTTACTTTAACTGACCGAAATTACTTAGCAGAAGCAAAAATGAGAAATCATTTTGCTGTTATTGATGAGCCTTTAGACAAAGGAGGAGACGATAATGGACCAACTCCAGTAGAATATTTACTAACTGCAATTGGTGGATGTGTGTCTATTACTTTGAGAATGTATGCAGAGAGGAAAGGATGGGACTTAGGAAAAGTTACAGTAAATGTTAGCCAAAAAGAACAATTAACTCCAGAAGGAATTAAAAAATCATTAGTAGAAGAAATTTCATTCGAAAAAGAAGTTACAGAAGAGCAGCATACTAAACTATTAGAAATAGCAGGTAAATGCCCAGTAGCTAAAATGGTGAAAGGTGAAACAGAAATTGAGTCAAAAATAACAACATAGATGAAAAAAATAATCGCTTTCGCAGGTAGTAACAGCAAAAAATCAATAAACAAACAATTAGTAACATATGCTTCTAGCTTATTAGGTGGAATTGAAGTTTCAGTATTAGATTTAAACGATTATCCATTACCTATTTATGGAATTGATAAAGAAATAGAAGAAGGTGTACCAGAAAATGCCGCAATATTTCTAGAAAAAATTAAAGAAGCAGATGGAATAGCTGTATCGTTAGCAGAACATAATGGTAATTTTACGGTAGCTTTTAAGAATATTATAGACTGGATGTCGCGTATAGAACAAAAAATATGGCATAATAAACCAATGCTATTATTATCAACTTCTCCTGGAGGTAGAGGAGGGGCGTCGTCAATGGCAATAGCTAAAAATGGATTTCCTCATATGGGAGCAAATGTTATAGCAGATTTTTCTTTACCGAAATTTTATGATAACTTTAATGACGGAAGGATTGTAAATGAGGAGTTTAATGAAGAAATAAAAGAAGCAGTTACAACTTTCCAAAAAGCAGTATAAACATAAAATTTTAAGTTATGTCAGAAGCAAAGGAAATTGTAAAGAACTATAGTAATAATGATATTACTGTAGTTTGGAAGCCAAACAAATGTATCCATTCAAAAAAATGTTGGAAAGGTTTGATACAGGTTTTTAATCCACAAAATAGACCTTGGATTAAGATGGATGGAGCTACTACAGAAAGAATTAAAAAGCAAGTAGAGGAATGCCCATCAGGAGCTTTATCATATATTTCAAAAAGAGAAGGGAGTCAAGCAGCAGCTCATACAGAAACTAAGGTAGAAGCATTAGAAGATGGTCCTTTATTAATTTACGGAACTCTGCATGTAACTAATCTGGATGGTACAACAGAAAAGAAAAATAAAACAACTGCTTTTTGCAGGTGTGGGGCTTCTCATAACAAACCATATTGTGATGGTACACATGTAAAAGTTGAGTTTAAAGGGTAATTATGAAAGTACAGCAAGAAGACAATGATAAAAAAGGAGAGTTCTATATTGAAGTTGAAGGGAATAGAGCTGCTTTAATGACGTATACTTGGGCAGGTAAGGATAAATTAATTATAGATCATACTGAAGTTGGTGATGATTTAAGAGGAAAAGGAGTAGGATATAAGTTGGTAGCAGCCTCGGTAAATTTTGCTAGAAGTAAAAATATCAAAATTCTTCCATTATGCCCATTTGCTAAATCAGTTTTTGATAAAAAGCCTGAATACTCAGACGTTTTAGCTTAAATAAAATTCCTTTTCAATATTTGTAAAGAATTTATATTCCTTGGTATATAAATGTGTGTTTTGTATTTTTGTACTCAAAATAAGGAGGTTAAAAATGAAGATAGTTTTATATGGTAGAAAAGGACATGCACATACAGTTGCATATAAAAACTTTTTAAAATCTGCAGAAGTACCATTTGAATATAAAGATGTTTCTGTTGATGATGAAGCAAAAGAACACACGAAAGAATTATATGAAGGTCAAGTTAAATATCCAACGCTATTTGTTGATGATGAAGTGTATCTGACACCATCATCAGATACTTTCAACAAATTAATGCAAGACTTAAAGTTAAAAGGATAATCTTATTTTAATAAAAAAGGCTAATAGCTAACAGCTAATTACCAAAGCAATGGGAGATATTTCAAAAGATATTAATTCAAAGTTTCCAAATAATAAAATTAAAGCGTTTATAAATATTAAATACACTGCCAATTGGATAAACAGTCAAGAAAATGAGTTTTTTAAGCAGTACAGTATTTCATCTCAACAATTTAATATTCTTCGTATTTTAAGAGGAGCAAAAGAAGCGATAAAAGTTCAAACAATAAAAGATAGAATGATTGAACGAGCTCCAAATGCTACGAGATTAATGGATAAATTATACGAGAAGAATTTAATAGATCGTGAAAGATGTAAGCATGATAGAAGAGTAGTTTATATAAGTATTACGCAACAAGGAAAAAAGTTATTAAAAGCAATAGATGATAAGTTACATTTAGATTTTATTGAAAATTTAACGGAAGAAGAAGCTACACAACTTAGTGGTTTACTAGATAAAATTAGACAATAGATTTTGTGTTTATAGTTAATAAAAGGGAAATATAGATTAAAAAATACGCCTTTTAAGAAATAGAAATTACATGAGTGTATAAAAAAGTTATTATCCTTTTAAAAATAAGAGGTTTATCTTGTGTTATAAGTAGTCTTTTACCTAGGTATTCCTAAATAATGCTTAGATATATTTGAGTTGATTAATTAACCCAAACTCAATTTTATGAAGACTTTAAAAACCCTAATGTTTGTAAGTATCTTTTTTATGGTATTTACATCATGTCAAAATGAAGAAACTGTATTATTAGACGAAACTCAAACAGAAACTTTAGATACTAAAGCAGCAAAATCAGCAGAAGACTTAAAGCTAGATTATCATGAAGATTACGGAGTAGTTAGAGCAGATGAATACCCAATGAATCCAAATGGGCTAGAAAAACCTACTTTAGATTTATTTTTAGAAAGAGGAAACCTTAAAAAAGAAGATTTAAAAAGTTACCGTATCGTAAAAGATGAATTTTCAGGTGTTGGTTTGGCAGAGCACAGAATGAAAGATGGTAATGTGATACAAGTACCTCATGAGTATCAAAGACAACCAGTTTACAGGTTTGAAGCCGAATTAAACGATGGAACCAAAGTTAGGATTATTATAATCATTATATGTTCAAATGGTTTAATCATAATATTTTGGTGGTAAAAATACCTAAAAGTATAAAAAGACCCTATACATTGTATAGGGTCTTTTTGTATAAAAAAAATATAATAAAAAATATGTATCTTGCAATTTGTTATGCATGCATAATATTTTATAAAAATTCAACAATGAAATACAAACATATTTTTGAGCCGTTAGATTTAGGTTTCACTACTTTAAAAAATCGAGTGTTAATGGGATCTATGCATACTGGTTTAGAAGAAGAAAAAAATGGAATTAAACGCATTGCTTCTTACTATGCAGAGCGTGCACGTGGTGGGGTAGGTTTGATTGTTACAGGAGGAATTGCACCGAATATTCAAGGATGGACAGCACCTTTTTCTGCCCGTATGAGTACAAAAAAGCATGCCCGTGAACACAAAGTAATTACAGAAGCAGTTCATAAAGAGGGCGGTAAAATATGTATGCAAATTTTACACTCAGGACGTTATGGATACCACCCATTTAATGTGGCACCTTCAAAAATCAAATCACCAATAACGCCTTTCAAACCATTTGCATTAAAGCAATCGGGAATACGAAGAACAGTAAAAGACTTTGTAAACTGTGCTAAATTATCACAAGAAGCAGGATATGATGGTGTAGAAATCATGGGGTCTGAAGGATATTTAATTAATCAGTTTATAGTAACGAGAACTAATAAAAGAACCGACGATTATGGAGGTAAGTATGAAAATAGAATTCGTTTAGCAGTAGAATTGGTTCGAAAAATTAGAGAAGCTGTTGGAGAGAACTTTATCATTATCTATCGTTTATCGATGCTAGATTTGGTAGAACAAGGAAGTTCTTGGGAAGAAGTAGTACAGTTAGGAAAAGAAATAGAAAAAGCTGGGGCTACTATTATCAATACAGGTATTGGATGGCATGAAGCACGAATTCCTACTATTGCAACCTCAGTACCTAGAGCTGCGTTTACTTGGGTAACCAAAAAAATGAAAGAAGAACTATCTATTCCATTAGTTACTTCTAACCGAATAAATATGCCAGATACTGCTGAAAAAGTTTTGGCAGAAGGACATGCAGATATGATTTCAATGGCACGCCCATTTTTAGCAGATCCAGAATGGGTAAACAAAGCTAAAGAAGAAAGAATAGATGAAATAAATACTTGTATAGCTTGTAATCAAGCTTGTTTAGACCATGCATTTCAAAAGAAAGTAGCAAGTTGCTTGGTAAACCCAAGAGCATGTCACGAAACAGAACTTAACTACAATCTAACTTCAAAAAAGAAAAAAATAGCAATTGTAGGAGCAGGACCAGCTGGTTTAGCAGCTTCAACAGTAGCAGCTCAAAGAGGGCACGATGTAACCTTATTTGATGCCGATAAAGAAACAGGAGGTCAGTTTAATATAGCAAAACAAATTCCAGGAAAAGAAGAGTTTTATGAAACCATTCGTTACTTTAATAAGCAATTAGAATTGCATAAGGTAAATGTAAAGTTAAACACAAGGGTTACTGCTGAAGATTTATACAATGGTAATTTTGATGAGGTTGTTTTAGCAACTGGAATTACACCGAGAACCCCAAGAATAGAAGGGGTTGATCATGAAAAAGTATTGAGTTATATTGATGTTGTGAAATTAAAGAAACCTGTAGGTAAACGTGTTGCGGTTATTGGAGCGGGAGGAATTGGTTTTGACGTTTCAGAATATTTAGCTCATGAAGGAGAGAGTACTTCTCAAAATATAGATGCTTGGTTAAAGGAATGGGGTATTGATAAAACATTAAAATCACGTGCAGGAATAGAAGGTGTTACTCCTGAAGTTCATCCTTCACCAAGAGAAATATATATGTTTAAACGTAGTTCAGGAAAGTTTGGAGGAAATTTAGGAAAAACTACAGGATGGATTCATCGTTCAGTATTAAAAAGAAAAAAAGTACAATTTATAAATGAAGTACAGTATACAAAAATAGATGATGAAGGTTTACACTATGTTCAAAATGAAGAACAAAAAGTATTACCAGTTGATAATGTGATTATTTGTGCAGGTCAAGTTCCATTTAAAGAATTGTTAGAGCCATTAGAAGCCAAAGGAATGAAAGTACATGTAATTGGAGGAGCTGATGTTGCGGCAGAATTAGATGCAAAGAGAGCCATAAACCAAGGAAGTAGATTAGCTGCTGAACTCTAGTAGTATATAAATTTAAAATCACTAAAAAAGTCTTGCCAATGCAAGACTTTTTTTATGCGTAAAACTACAGTGAATAAGTCTAAATAATTACCGATATTTGTAGCTCACATTTTATTGAAAAAAGTAAATTATGGCAATGAACAAAAACACTGTCCTAGGTTGGGCAACGCTTATAATGGTATTAATGGGGGTTTTACTTATTGGATTAGCAGTATTTAAATATGATGAAATAGCAGGGTATGGATTTGGAGCTGTTGGTTTAGGTTTTTTTGCAAATGCATGGGTGTTTAATGCCCTAAAAGGAAGAGTTTAATTAAAGAAAATATAGAGAAATGAGCGACGATAAAAAAGTCATTTTTTCAATGAATAAGGTCTCTAAGACCTACCAAAGTACAGGAAAACAGGTTCTTAAAGATATCTATTTAAGTTTCTTTTATGGAGCTAAAATTGGTATTTTAGGTTTAAACGGTTCAGGTAAGTCTACTTTGTTAAAAATTATAGCAGGAGTAGAAAAAAACTACCAAGGAGATGTTACGTTCTCTCCAGGTTATAAAGTAGGATATTTAGAACAAGAACCTCAGTTAGACGAAGATAAAACCGTTTTAGAAGTTGTTAAAGAAGGAGTAGCAGAAACAGTTGCTATTTTAGATGAATACAACAAAATAAACGATATGTTTGGCTTAGAAGAAGTATATTCTGATGCAGATAAGATGCAAAAGTTAATGGATCGTCAAGCTGAACTACAAGATAAGATTGATGCTTCTAATGCATGGGAATTAGATACTAAGTTAGAAATAGCGATGGATGCTTTGCGTACGCCAGAAGGAGATAAGAAAATCGGAGTATTATCTGGAGGAGAGCGTCGTCGTGTTGCCTTATGTCGTTTATTATTACAAGAACCAGAAATTTTATTATTAGATGAGCCTACCAACCACTTAGATGCAGAATCTGTACATTGGTTAGAGCATCATTTAGCACAATATAAAGGAACGGTAATTGCAGTAACACACGACCGTTATTTCTTAGATAACGTTGCAGGTTGGATTTTAGAATTGGATAGAGGTGAAGGTATTCCATGGAAAGGAAACTATTCATCTTGGTTAGACCAAAAATCTAAACGTTTAGCTCAAGAAAGTAAAACAGCCTCTAAGCGTCAAAAAACTTTAGAACGAGAGTTAGAATGGGTACGTCAAGGAGCAAAAGGTCGTCAAACAAAGCAAAAAGCACGTTTGAAGAACTATGAAAAGTTAATGAGTCAAGATCAGAAGCAGACGGAAGAAAAATTAGAAATATACATTCCTAATGGTCCTCGTTTAGGAACGAACGTAATAGAAGCTACAGGTGTTTCTAAAGCTTATGAAGACAAATTATTATACGAAAATTTAGAGTTCAACCTACCACAAGCCGGAATTGTAGGAATTATTGGTCCGAACGGAGCTGGTAAAACCACTATTTTTAGAATGATCATGGGAGAAGAAACTCCTGATGCGGGAAGCTTTAAAGTAGGGGAAACAGCTAAAATAGCTTATGTAGATCAGTCACATTCTAATATTGACCCAGAAAAATCTATTTGGGAGAACTTCTCTGAAGGTCAAGATTTAGTGATGATGGGAGGTAAACAAGTAAATTCAAGAGCTTATTTAAGTCGTTTCAACTTCTCGGGAAGTGAGCAAAATAAAAAAGTAGCAACCTTATCAGGAGGGGAGCGTAACCGTTTGCATTTAGCAATGACGTTAAAGGAAGAAGGTAACGTATTGTTATTAGATGAGCCAACAAACGATTTAGATGTAAATACTTTACGAGCTTTAGAAGAAGGTTTAGAAAATTTTGCAGGATGTGCTGTGGTAATTTCGCACGATAGATGGTTTTTAGATCGTATTTGTACACATATCTTAGCTTTCGAAGGAGATAGTCAAGTGTATTTCTTTGAAGGTTCTTTCTCTGATTATGAAGAGAACAAGAAGAAGCGTTTAGGAGGAGATTTAATGCCTAAGCGAATTAAATATAAGAAGTTAATCAGGTAAATAAAACATTTATAAAATAAAACTCGAAGCTATTAACTTCGAGTTTTTCTTTTTCAATAACAATCATCCCCTCAAATTGCAAAACTGTTTTAGTAGATAGTTTTCCATAGTAGTAGTTATTATGTTAATGTTTTGTTAGTAACAACTATTATGCCGAAATGAAAAATATTCAATAAAAATAGAATTAAATATTTTTTTTAAATGTTTCAAAGGGTTTTAAATGTAAAAAAAATAAATAATTAACTAAGTTTAACAAAATTTAAAATTTGCTGTGATAAAAAAAACAATAAAAATAATTGTAATAATAGTAGTCCTATTTTCGGTCTTAATTTTGAGTCTGAACTATATAGCAGCAGGTAAAATTGAAAAAAAACTGACAGAAACCTTAGTTAAAAAACATATTAATTATACAGGAAAAGTAAAAGCTAATGTATTATTAGGTAATATTAGTATTGATGATTTTTTTTTAGAAAAAGATAGTATACATCTTAAAATAAATAACTTAAGTGTAAAAGGAGTTTCTTATTATGCTTACTTTATTAAAGATAAACTATCAATCGATAAAATAGTCTTAAATAGTTCTATTATAAAAGGAAAAATACCTAAAGATATATTTAATGCTAAGGAAAAAGATACCACACATAAAAAAAAGAGAATGCCAATAACTATTGATGAGTTAGAAATTAAAAATTCAGCTTTAGCTATTATAAATGATAAAAATTACCCTATTACTATAGATAACTATAGGTTAAAACTTACAAAATTAGAATACTCAAAAGATTTAAAAACGACAATTCCTTTTCTATATGAAAAAATTTCATTGAAGCTTAATGCTTTTGATGCACAGGGTTCAGAAATTCAATCTTATAGCATAGCTAATCTTAAATTGGAGGATAATTTTCTTAAACTTGATAGTGTGAAAATTACTCCTCTTAAACCTAGAAAGAACTACATATATCATGTTCCTTATGAAAAGGATATATTAGATTTATTTATTAAAAAAATAGAAGTACCTAAAATAAAATTAACAAATAAAAAAAAGTTACTTTTTACTATTGACAAAATATTAATAAGTGATGGAGACTTTGGTGTATACCTAGATGCAACAGTTCTTAATCATAGAAACAAAAGAAAAGACTTATATAGTAAGAGTCTAAGAGAACTACCAATTAATTTTGTAATTGATAGTATTAAAATAAAGGATACTAAAATTACTTATGAAGAGCTAACTAATAAGGAAAGAAAAGCAGGATTGGTAAGTTTTGAAAACATTGATGCAATTGTAACTAACTTGACAAATGTTAAAATAAAAGATAGCATTCCAACTACAATTGTTAAGATTAAAAGTGACTTTATGGGAACATCTCCTTTATCAATTGATTGGAGATTCAATATAGCAGATGTTAATGATGCTTTTACAATTAAAGGAAAACTTTATGAAGTAAGTTCAAAAAATATAAACTCATTTATAGAGCCTGCACTAAATATAAAGTGCGAAGGTAAAATAGATAAGCTGTTTTTTAATTTTTATGGTAATGATAATTTTTCTAATGGAGATTTTGCTATAGCATTTAAAAACCTTGAGTTGAAAATGCTCAATAAGCAAAAAGGAGTAAAAAAAGTAGTTTCTTGGTTAGCTAATTTATTTGTGAAAAATTCTTCAAAAAATAAATTAGAAAAGGTAGAAATAAAAAACTTTGAAAGAGATCAAACTCGTTCTTTTTGGAACTTTTTGTGGAAGAATGTAGAAGAGGGGTTAAGAAAATCACTTATTTAGCTAGAAAATAGGGCTCGTATTAAAAAGTAACTAGAATTCAAAAGAAGAGAGTTTCATTTATTATAATGGAATTATAAATACTTCACTATTAACAGTATTTTATTATGGATAACACTTGTATATGAACAATAGCTATAGGTACACTTCATAAAAATCAATAACAAAAAAGTAATTATAGAGAACAAAAGATAAGACATATAAAAAACAAAACCTCATTATTATATGAGGTTTAAAATATTATTTTTTAACTATGAAAAGCAGCGTTATGAACTAGCTTTCCACCACAACTCTTACATTGACCTGAATTATCTGAACCAATAGTACAACCGTTAGAACAAGTATAATGATATTGTCCTGCTGCATTTGGACCAGAAGTGGGGGGCGTTACAGGTGTTGATATTGGTGAGTTCGAAGTTTTGTTTTGGGTATTATGAAAGCCTTGGTTATGAGCAAGAGGAGTTTTACAAACAGGGCAAGAGGTGCCTTGAACACTTGAAGTTCCTCCTTTACATTTGTTAGGGCATATATAATGTGCACCTCCAATAACATTAGTAGAAATATTTCTAGTATTTGGAAGTTTTGGTATAGGACGTTCGTTTAAGGGAACCGTTAATGGGTTTAAAGGAGTTTTTTTTTCTTCTGTTTTACAAGAATAAAAACAGCATAATAAAACGAATATTGGGAGTATTTTTTTCATATTCAAATATAAAAAAACCTCGCCAAAAATGACGAGGTTATAGTTATATAAAGTTTGAGAATTTTATAAGTGGATTACTTCATCATAAGCGTCAGCAACAGCTTCCATAACAGCTTCACTCATAGTTGGGTGTGGATGAATTGCTTTTAATACTTCATGACCAGTAGTTTCTAATTTACGGCCTAAAACAGCTTCAGCAATCATATCGGTAACACCAGCACCAATCATATGGCATCCTAACCATTCACCGTACTTAGCATCAAAAATAACTTTTACAAATCCGTCAGGAGTTCCAGCAGCTTTAGCCTTACCAGATGCAGAGAAAGGGAATTTACCAATCTTTAATTCGTAACCTTTTTCCTTTGCTTGCTCTTCAGTTAAACCAACAGAAGCAATCTCAGGAGTAGCATAGGTACAACCAGGAATGTTTCCATAGTCAATAGCTTCAGTATGTAAGCCAGCTATTTTTTCAACACAAGTAATTCCTTCTGCTGAAGCAACGTGTGCTAATGCCGGACCAGGAGTTACATCTCCAATCGCATAGTATCCTGGAATGTTCGTTTGGTACCAGTCGTTTACTAAGATTTTATCTCTATCAGTAATAATTCCAACATCTTCTAAACCGATGTTTTCAATATTTGTTTTAATTCCAACAGCAGATAAAATGATATCAGCTTCTAAAACTTCTTCTCCTTTTTTAGTTTTTACAGTTGCTTTTACCCCGTCACCAGACGTATCAACAGACTCTACAGAAGAACTTGTCATTACTTTAATTCCCGCTTTTTTGAAAGAACGCTCCATTTGTTTAGAAACATCTTTATCTTCAACAGGAACAATTGTTGGCATAAATTCAACAACAGTTACATCAGTTCCCATTGAGTTATAGAAGTGAGCAAACTCAACTCCAATAGCACCTGAACCTACAACAATCATCGATTTAGGTTGCGTTGGTAAGCTCATAGCTTCACGGTAACCAATTACTTTTTTACCGTCTTGAGGTAAACTTGGTAACTCACGAGAACGAGCTCCAGTAGCAATGATAATATGATCTGCCGAATACTCAGTTACTTTACCATCTTTATCAGTAACATCTACTTTTTTTCCAGGTTTAACCTTTCCAAAACCGTCGATGATATCAATTTTGTTTTTCTTCATTAAGAACTGAACACCTTTGCTCATTCCTTCAGCAACACCACGACTACGTTTAATAACAGCTTCGAAATCTTTATCGATAGCTTCTGCTTTTAAACCATACTCATCAACATGTTTTAAATAATCATATACTTGTGCAGATTTTAATAATGCTTTGGTAGGAATACATCCCCAGTTTAAGCAAATTCCACCTAAGTTTTCCTTTTCAACTACAGCGGTTTTAAACCCTAATTGAGATGCTCTAATTGCAGTTACATAACCTCCAGGACCACTTCCAATTATTAGTACGTCGTATTTCATGTTGTTTACTTTTTACTTGTTGTTTGTTAATTTATTACATTCTTTCAGGAACTTGAATTCCTAATAATTTGAATGCAGATTTTATAGTGTCAGCTACTTTTTTAGATAACTGAACTCTAAATACTTTTTTATCTTGATTTTCTTCTCCTAAAATGGATACATTTTGATAGAATGAGTTGAACTCTTTTACCAAGTCGTAGGTATAATTAGCAATCACAGCAGGCGAATAATTACTTGCTGCTTGCTGAATGACTTCAGGATATTGTTCTAATTGTTTGATTAATTCTTTTTCTTTCTCGTGTAATTCTACTGATACAGATGAAGAATAATCGAAATCAGCTTTACGTAAGATTGATTGAATTCTTGCATAAGTATATTGTACAAACGGACCTGTGTTTCCTTGGAAATCTACCGATGCTTGTGGGTCAAACAAAATTCTCTTTTTAGGATCTACCTTTAAAATGAAGTATTTTAAAGCTCCTAATCCGATAATTTTATATAATTCCTCTTTTTCCTCAGTAGAATACCCTTCTAACTTACCTAACTCTTGTGAAATTTCACGAGCTGTATTGGTCATTTCGTTCATTAAATCATCAGCATCTACTACAGTTCCTTCACGAGATTTCATTTTTCCAGAAGGTAAATCTACCATTCCGTAACTTAAGTGGAATAATTGTTTAGCCCAAGAGTATCCTAGCTTTTGTAAGATTAAGAACAACACTTTAAAGTGATAATCTTGTTCGTTACCTACGGTATATACCATTCCGTTTACATCAGGAAAATCTTTAGAACGTTGGATGGCAGTTCCAATGTCTTGGGTCATATACACCGCAGTTCCGTCTGAACGTAATACTAGTTTTTCATCTAGTCCTTCGTCAGTTAAATCACACCAAACAGAACCGTCTTCTTTTTTGAAGAAAACTCCGTTTTGTAAACCTTCCTCAATAATATCTTTTCCTAATAAATAGGTGTTACTTTCATAGTATAATTTATCAAAGTTAACTCCGATGTTTTCATAAGTAACGTCGAAACCTTTGTATACCCATCCGTTCATCATTTCCCAAAGAGCAACAACTTCCTTATCACCAGCTTCCCACTTACGTAACATTTCTTGTGCTTCAACAAATAAAGGAGCTTGCTTTTTAGCATCGTCTTCAGAAACACCAGAAGCGACTAGGTTGCTAATTTCTTTTTTATATTCTTGATCGAATTTTACATAGTAATTTCCAACCAGTTTATCGCCTTTTAATCCAGTAGATTCAGGAGTTTCTCCTTCTCCAAATTTTTTCCAAGCCAACATAGACTTACAAATATGGATACCACGATCGTTGATAATTTGTGTTTTGTAAACCTTATGTCCCGCAGCTTTTAAAATTTCTGCAACTGAATATCCTAACAAAACATTACGAACATGTCCTAAGTGCAAAGGTTTGTTCGTGTTAGGAGAAGAATATTCCACCATACGTGCATCTGTTTTGTCTTCTTTTACAAAGCCATAAGTTGCATCAGTAGCTATTTGATTAAAAAAGTTTACATAGAAAGAATCATCAACCACTAAGTTTAAAAAACCTTTTACGACATTGTAGCTAGTAATTTCGTTGATGTTCTCGACTAAATATTTTCCTAAATCTTCACCAATTTGAACAGGATTTCCTTTTTTGTACCGTAGTAATGGGAAGACAACTACTGTAATGTCACCTTCAAAATCTTTACGGGTTGCTTGAAATTCTACACTAGGAATTTCTACATCATACAAGGCTAAAAATCCTTCTTTTACTTTCGTTTCTATTAACGATTGAATATTCATTGGTTCTTTTTAATTGTCGCACAAAATTAGTGTTTTTAATTTTTTCTTCCCACGATTTGCCTTATGATTTTTTAAGACAGAATAATGTATGACTTCAAAGGTGCTTTCGTACCTTTGCACCATGGATAAAGACCTTGAAAACTTACCAAAATTAGCCAAAGACGCTTTACAAGAAAATAAGAAGTATTTTCAACGATTAAAAAAGCGTACTCCTAAACGCTTAGATTTATTAATGCAAGAATTGCATGAGGAAGAATTTGAGCGTACCGACTGTTTAGAATGTGCTAATTGTTGTAAAACGACTTCACCAATTTTTACTGAAAAAGATATAGAGCGCATTGCAAAACACTTAAAAATGAGGGTGATTGATTTTACTAATCAATATTTACAGCGAGATGAAGATAATTTCATGGTCTTACAATCTGCTCCGTGTACTTTTTTAGATGAATCAGATAATACGTGTTTTATTTATGATGTGCGTCCAAAAGCTTGCTCAGAATATCCACATACCAATCGTAAAAAGTTTATCCAATTAGCAGATTTAACTATTAAAAATACGGAGGTTTGTCCTGCAACTTACCGAATAGTAGAGGAGTTGAAAAAGAGATTACCACAATCGGGAAGTTCTAAGAAATAAGTTTTTATAGATATTTTTTCTATTTTTAGGAAAAATATATCATAGTGGAAACTCTTATACATTATTTTGAAACGATTCCTTCTAGTCATAGAAGTATTATTTTAGTTGGCGGAATTACTTTCTTTTGGTTATTGGAAGGCGCTGTACCATTATTTAGTTTTAAATACAATAAATGGAAACACGCATGGCCTAATTTATTTTTCACTGCAACTACGGTAATTATCAATTTTGTATTGGCATTCTTATTATTAAAGACAGCCGATTGGGTGCAAGCAAATGACTTTGGATTAATCAACTGGCTACCCGAAATGCCATTGTGGTTGTACGTATTGTTAGGTGTATTATTTTTAGACTTCTTCGGAGCTTATTTAGCACATTTAGTTGAACATAAAGTAAAACCTTTGTGGATGGTACATTTAGTTCACCATTCTGATCATAAAGTGGATACCACAACAGCAAACAGACATCACCCGATAGAAAGTGTAATTCGTTTTACATTTACTTTAGTAGGTGTTTTTTTAGTCGGGACTCCAATAGCTATAATAATGTTGTACCAATCAATATCGTTAGTGTTTACGCAGTTAACACATGCTAATATAAAAATGCCTAAAAAGTTAGATAAGGTATTGAGTTATGTGATTGTATCACCCGATATGCACAAAGTACATCATCATAATTTATTACCTTATACAGATTCTAACTACGGAAATATCTTTTCTATTTGGGACCGTTTATTAGGAACGTATATGGAGTTAGATAGAGAAAAAATAGTGTATGGAGTAGATACATTTCCAGATGAAGAAAAAAACTCTAGTTTAAAAGAGTTGTTAAAACAGCCGTTTCAAGGCTATCGAAAACCTACGAATTTAAAGGAGTTATAAGAAGAAAAGGAACTGTAATTTTAAAAATTTCACAGCTCCTTTTTGAGATAATTATGCAGTGAACTTTGTTATTGCTGAGGCAGTAACTTCTGCGTTAGGTGTACAATGAATACCAGCGTCTGGATAAGAAGCATCTATTGTAGAATCATAAAGTGCACCTGTTTTATCCCAACATGTATATTGAAGATTTCCAGTATAATGACCTCCTTGAGTTTCTTTTAATTGAGTGTTATTTAACTCATTAACACCTTTTTGTAGTAAAATATTTTTTAACATAATTTAAAATTTATTTGGTTAATAATTTTTCAGTTTATATGGGGGTACCCATGCCATAATTAGTACCATTTGTTGGAGCTTTATAAGTGTTATCGTACGCATAACAAGAAGTAGTTGGAGATGAAAGGTCTACAGGAGATAAAAAAAATGTACTACCTGAGTTGTTTCGAAAACACTTCCATGTAATGTGTGATCTAGCTTTGTCAATGTTAACTATATGACCACCTACTAGTTCCTTTTGTTCAACTGTGTTTAATTTTTGAACACCGTTTAACTTTAAAATGCTTTTTTTCATAATAATATAAATTTGATTGTTAATAATATTAAAAGTTAAAGAATAACAGTTTTTATAAAAAATTAGAATACTTCTAGTAATCTCACAATACTTAACGTTCTCATTTTATATTGAAAATAAAAGAAGGTTATCTACCTTATTGAATTACAGGTTGACAATATTCATACCCTTGAAAGTCTTCAACACCAGGATTTCCAACGTTATAAATAATATCATATTGAGAAGTAATTCTGTTCCAACATCTCCATGACACTACAGTTTTAAGAGGAGAAAGAGGAGTTGTATTTGCCATTCCTCCATTTAGAGGAATTTTAGCTCCTCCATATATGTTTTTTTGATTTTTTTTAGATAATAGTTGAAAACTTTTTAAGTTTAAAATTCTTTTTTTCATAATAATATAAATTTGATTGTTAATAATGATTCAAACCTAAAAAGTTTTTAAAAAAGGTTACGAATTAACTTTGTAAAGGATAGGAATTAATTTATAAAGAGGTATTTTTTAGGTTAAAAAAGGGTTTTACCTGTGTTTTAAATAGCTGTTTAACTGGTGTTTGTGTTTTTTAGTTCATGTAAATTTGATTTCATAATTAACCCCGAAAACTATTATTTTATGAAACAACTACAAAACTTTGTATTAGTAAGCGTCGCCTCTGATGCTACAAGCATGGCAAAAAGAAGACACAGCAAACGAACTGTTAAACAACAAAAACTTAGAGGTAAAAGAGATTTTCTCGAAACTTAGGGAAAGGAATAACGATGAAGATAATGGTATGATAGCATTCAGAAATGAAGGCGAGTCATTACGATTGGTATTTTCTAGAAGTTTAGAAGAAGATTTCATTATCTCAGAAGACATATCCCTAAGAGACTATATTGCAAAGGAATTAGGTAAAACTAATGTTACTTTACAAGCAAATAAATACGTTGTAGATTATTCTCGTTTTAAAAACGGAGAGGTTTTAATACCTCTAAAAAAATTAAAAAACTAACTAATCAAACGAATAAATTCTTAGTAGATGCTAAGGATTTTAAAAAATAAGAAAAAATGAAAAAACAAAATTTTTTATGGATGGCAGTAATGTGTTTTACATTACTTTTTAGCTGTCAAAGTGAAGAAATAATTGAAAATGAATCAAAAAAAGAAGAATTACAATTAGCAAAAGGAAGTACAGTAACTATTAATCATACGTACGATTATTATGGGAAACAATTTAAAATATCTTATGTATATAATGAAGAAAGTGGAGAAGTATTGAAGGCAGATGGAGATGTAGATTTTGCTCAAGAAATTTTTGGTAACGAAGAAAAAGCTCCAAAATCATTGTTTTTTAATAATCCAGAAGAAGGAAGCACTGATATTGAAGTAAAAGTTTTCGATAATACAGAAGACTTAAAAAAATACACCTCAAAAGTAGCAGAAGGTTTCCCAGGAGATCAAGTTTCAACAGAAGGGAAGTCATCAAAATGTAATAGCTATGATGTGTATGGCTCGGGTAACTTTTATTTCTATAAACATGCCTACTATAACACAGAAATGACAGGCATGAGAAGGCAAAAACGCTATTATTACAGAGACCATTGGGTTGGGTCAGGAAATAACGACCAATTATCTTCTTTAAAAATTAGAAAACCAACTTATAGACGACAAGTAGTATATTTATACCAACACTCTTGTTATGGAGGAAAAGTTATAGGCTTTTATTCACCAACAGGTTATTTAGGGTTAAACGTAGGGAATCTTAAATGGTACACCATGTCTGGTTGGTGGTGGTGGAAGAAGTCTTGGAACGACCAGGTTTCTTCTACATCAGGCTGGGCTTGGTAATAAAATAAACGATATCGTATTTAGTTGCTTGTAAAATAATAAAAGAACCTCAGAAGATTTTTCTTCTGAGGTTTTATAATTGTTTTTGGTCTTTATGTTTCTCAATCAACTCCAATACTTTCTTCCCTCTGGCTTTACAACCTTTACTTTCATGAATCACTTTTGTTCGAATAATATGTTCCAGTTCAGGATGTACCCAGTCTTTTTGTAAACCAAATAAATATAAAGTATTCATGGTGTAGGCTTTAACTGCTATTTTTTGATCGGTAATTAACCAATCGAATCCAGTTTCTATAATTAAATCGATATCAGTTTCTGTTAACTGTTCTTTTATACCATTGGTTGTTTTTGAGGAAAAAGCAGTTGCTAAATGTTCACAAATTTTAGCACAAGGTCTTATAGCGCTATCAAAGTGTACTCTATATATATTTTTTGTAAAAATAGGGAGATAAGGAATAATATATTCAATTCCATTATGTGTACAAATCCATTCCAGTACCCAAGCAGCTTTAATAGATAGTTTATTATCAACATCGAAAGTAACATCAACTAAAAACTTTACTAATTCAGGTTGCTTTAATACAATATTTGCAGCATTATTTCTGTTTACTCTAGCAGGATAATCAACATTTTCTAGCACAGAAATTAAAAAATCAAGACTCATATTGGTATGGTTTATGTAAATTTGAATTGTAAAAGAAATTATAGCATGATAAATATAAAAAGGATATTTTCAACAACACTTTTGTTATCGGTATTTTTTATAACAGCTACTCAAGCACAAAAAATAAATAAATTTGATACTAATGGAAAGAGGCATGGAGTTTGGAAAAAATATTATGATGATAATAAAAACAAAATAAGATATTCAGGAGAGTTTAAAAATGGAAAAGAGATAGGTACATTTAATTTTTATGAACCTAATTCTTACGGAATTCCTTCTATGACTAAAGAGTTTTCTGCAAAATCCGATAGTGCCTTTGTGCAATTTTTTACGCCTAACGGAAAAATAAAAACAAAAGGATGGATGATAGGAAAAAAACGAGTAGGAAAATGGACGTATTATTTTTCTGATGGAAAACTTTTTTCAGAAGAAGAATATGCTAACGGTAAATTAGATGGAGTTTTAAAAAACTACTATAGAAATGGTAAATTAACTGAAGAAAGTATTTATAAAAATGGTAAGAAAAATGGACTTTCTAAGATTTTTACTGAAGAAGGAGTGATGATTGAAGAAGTGTATTATGTAAATGGTAAATTAGAAGGAGAAGGGAAATACTACGATTTAAAAGGAGATTTAAAAGAAAAAGGGATGTATAAAAATGGTAAGAGAGATGGTAAATGGCAATTTTACATGGATGGAGAAGTAGTTACCGACAAGAGAAAGAAAAAAGCGTTTTCAATTCCTAAAAATTAAATTATAAATATTAATAATTTAAATAACATTAGAAAAGAAAATAAACTGAGCCTTATCAGAGATTAGAATTCATCAATTTTAGTAATGAAGCCATCAATTATTTCCATAATATAAACATTTATTATTTCGTAAATTTGCAGCTTCAAAAGTATAAAATGAAAAGAGTAGTAGTAGGACTTTCAGGAGGCGTAGATAGTAGTGTAACAGCGTATTTACTAAAAGAACAGGGATACGAAGTTATTGGATTGTTCATGAAGAACTGGCACGATGATTCAGTAACCATTTCTAATGAATGTCCATGGTTAGAAGATAGTAACGACGCCATGATTGTTGCAGAAAAATTAGGAATTCCATTTCAAACAGTTGATTTAAGCGAACAATACAAAGAGCGTATTGTTGATTATATGTTTAATGAATATGAAAAAGGACGTACACCTAATCCTGATGTATTATGTAATCGAGAAATTAAGTTTGATGTGTTTATGGATATCGCGTTAAGTTTAGGAGCTGATTATGTAGCAACAGGGCATTACTGTAGAAAAGCAGAAGAAATAATTGATGGAAAGCCTGTATACAAGTTATTAGCAGGAAAAGATACGAATAAAGATCAATCATACTTTCTATGTCAATTATCGCAAGAACAATTATCTAAAGCGTTATTTCCTATTGGAGAATTGACAAAACCAGAAGTTCGTGAAATAGCCAAAGAAGCAGATTTAATTACAGCTGATAAAAAAGACAGTCAAGGCTTGTGTTTTATAGGAAAAGTAAGACTTCCAGATTTTTTACAACAAAAACTACAACCGAAAGAAGGAGATATTGTCCGAATTCCAGATGAATTTGAGCAGTACAATCGTTTAGTTCCAGAATTTGAGAATAAAGAAGCGGAGTTAGCATATTTTTCAACGAAGTTCTCTTATAATAAAGAAGATGGAAAAGTAGTAGGTAAACATCAAGGCGCACATTATTTCACCAAAGGACAACGTAAAGGGTTAGCAGTTGGAGGAACCAAAGAACCATTGTTTGTGATTGAAACCGATGTAGATACCAACATTATTTATACAGGAGAAGGAAAAAATCACCAAGGATTGTATCGAAGTGTATTATTTGTATCAAATGAAGAACTACACTGGGTGCGTGAAGATTTAGCTTTACAAACTGGTGAATCTATGGAAGTAGAGGCGCGTATTCGTTACCGACAACCATTAGAAAAAGCTACTCTGTATAAAGTAGATAACGGAATTTATGTTGAATTTGAAAATCCACAATCGGCTATTCAAGAAGGGCAGTTTGTTGCTTGGTATAAAAATGAAGAGCTATTAGGTTCTGGTGTGATTTCTTAAAAAGGGAAAAAATAAAACTATGAAAAAGATATTCTTATTATTGTTGGTGTTCATAAATATTAATGGATATTCACAGAAAGACTCTATTATAAACTATTTAGACAAGAAAGGTAATATAATCAACAATAAGGAGAAAGCAATGTCTTTTGAAATTATTACTAAGAGTGCAGATTCATTATGGTTGGTAAGGAAGTATAAACGTAGCGGAAAACTATATAACTATACACATTATCTAACAAAGGAGAAAAAGATTAAAATAGGAGAGTCAGTTTCGTTCAATAAAAATGGAAAAATATCAGCATTAACTTTCTACAATAAAAAAGGTAAAAGAAATGGGAGAATACAAACATGGTTCGATAATGGGAATAAGGATATTGAAGGAGTTTATATAGATGGTAAGAGAGAAGGAGTATGGAAAATTTACCATTATAATGGTAAATTGGCAGGTAGAGGAATCGCCAAAAGCGATTCGATAATTAAAACAACTTATTATAATGACAAGGGAGAAAAGATTGATGATTTAAAAAACATTATAAAAGAAAAGAGACCAACTTTTAAAGGGGGTAAGGATAAATATTACAAGCAACTTAAAAAGTTAACAAGTAAGATAAGTTACAAAGTTAAAGGTCAGATTATAGTTGAATATGTAATTGATATAAAAGGAGCAGTAAGAGATGTTACCATCAATGAAAAGGTTCCTAAAAAGTTAGAAAATGAAATTGTTCGTTTTTTTGAAAACTTAAAAGGGTGGGAGCCAGCGATACATATGAATAGAAAGATTCCTTTCAACTTTTCTCAACCATTAAACTTCAGAGGATAAAAATGCAAAATAGAATTACCAAACTATTTAATATACAGTATCCAATTGTTCAAGGTGGAATGATTTGGGTTTCAGGATGGAAGCTAGCTTCTGCAGTGTCAAATGCAGGTGGATTAGGATTAATTGGAGCAGGATCTATGTATCCAGAAGTACTTCGTGAACACATTCAAAAATGTAAAAAAGGAACAGATAAACCTTTCGGGGTAAATGTGCCAATGTTGTATCCTGATATAGAGAAAATCATGGATATTATTGTTGAGGAAGGGGTGAAAATTGTGTTTACTTCCGCAGGTAATCCAAAAACATGGACCTCTTTTTTAAAGGAAAAAGGAATTACGGTGGTGCATGTAGTGAGTTCAGTAAAATTTGCCTTAAAAGCAGAAGCAGCTGGAGTAGATGCTGTAGTATGTGAAGGATTTGAAGCTGGAGGTCATAACGGACGAGAAGAAACTACTACGTTTACGTTAATTCCTATGGTTAAAGAACAAGTGAAAATTCCAGTAATTGCCGCAGGAGGTATCGGATCGGGTAGAGGAATGTTAGCAGCAATGGTGTTGGGAGCAGACGGAGTGCAAATAGGAAGTCGTTTTGCAGCTACGGTAGAATCTTCAGCACATGACAACTTCAAGAAAACTATTGTAGATGTAAAAGACGGTGGTACACAACTAACGTTAAAGGAATTAGCTCCTGTACGTTTGGTAAAAAACAAGTTCTTTCAAGAAGTACAGGAATTATATCAACAAAACCCAACGGTAGAACAATTAAAAGAATTGTTAGGACGTGCGCGTGCTAAGAGAGGTATGTTTGAAGGAAACTTGGACGATGGAGAACTAGAAATAGGTCAAGTAGCAGGGCTTATCCATGAAATTAAACCAGCAAAAGAAGTGTTAGAAGCAATTGTAGAAGAATATCAGCAAGTGAAAAAAGAACAGTTGTTTTAATCGCAGAGCGATTGCCAAAAAAAATAGAAACGTCATTCCGACGAGGTAGGAGGAGGAATCTTATAAAGATGAGTTATAAACATGCTCTTATCGTACTAACGAATGAAAATTAAGGTAAAACAAAATAATAATGCTTAAACAATTAATCAGTATTCTGTTTTTAATTATAGGCATTTACCAGCTATTTAAGTTAGTTAATTTAATTGAAAGCAATAAGGAGTCTTTTAATATATTTATAGGTTACAGTAAAAATAAGTTATCCTATCCAAAAGGTTCAGAGATGTTCATCAAGTTATTTTTTAGATACTTTTTACTTTTTTAATTAGCATGTTTATATTTAGTCAACTTGTTTAGCTTTCCTAAAAGAGACGTGAATTAATAATTAGATTTTTTTAATCAGTACTTTACAAGGATAAATCTAATACTATTTTCAACACTTTTGAGAACTAACAAATTTCTCTTTAATAATTTGTGCCACAGGTTTATTTTCAATCTTACTTTCAAGCCAAGAAAGGATGTCTAAATATAAAAAAGCTCTTTTTTCATAAGGATGATTCTCATAAACCTTAAGGCGACTGTGTACTTTTTTTAACTCCTTTTTTATTTGGTGCGGATATACATCTCCCAATGCTTTTATAGAAGAAATAAACTCTTTTTGAACCTCTTGTAAATTTTCCATTTTTAGTAAAAAACGATAAGTGTCTTTAAACTGTCGTTCCAAATCATAATCCAAGCCACATTCGTAATGAGCAATTAAAGAAAGCACCCTAGCAAAACACTGTAAATCGTTAGCTACTTGAATATTTTTAGGTTTAATGATCTTATTTAAATACAAAATACACTCTTTGTTTTTACCCATACCAAAGTACAAACAAGCAATTTTATAGTAAAATACAACGATATGATGATTATCAAGACGATCCTTATAACTATTAATCTTATCATTAATAATAGCTACTAAATATTCACCCTCAGAAAAACTACCCTCTAAGAAATGTAAGTGCAATTTGTTAGCATAATAATATAGAAAAGTTAAGATTTCAGTATTGCTATTTTGCGGAATACTTTTTTCTTTAATTTCCTTTTCAAATAAAGAAAGCTCTTCTTTAAACTTATCATAATGCTTTATAAAAAATAAGCTCTCTAATAAGTAGTTTTTTCCTTTTAAATAAAAAACAGGATGCAAAGAAATATTCTTAGTATCATGCTTAAATAAATCTACCCATTTGTTAGCATACTTATAACACTGTAAAAAATCCTGCGTTAAAAAGCTATGCCACAAATGTGCTTTGTATAACCATAATTTTTCTCTAAAACCCAAGTCTTCATACGTATATTCAGGAAGTTTAGAGTAAAAATAAGTATTCACTCCTTGCAGCTCTTCATCGTTTTTTACGTAGCCATTTTTCAGCAACGTACCATACAATTGTAATGACAGATTAGATAACTTACTAGCAATAACATTTTGCATACTAAGCTCTTTTGCTTGAACAGTTAATTCGTCAGAACGTGTATCAATACTTCGGGTTATATACTGACTTTCAATAACCTTTTCAAGCTCAACAATTTCATAGGCAATATTCTTCTCTTCATTCTCAACCGCCATATTTTTTGCTTTGTCAAGCAGCTTTAAACTCTGTTTGTATAGTCCTTTTTGATATAAAACAGTAGCAAAATCTAACTGCTCACGTATTTGAATTCGAATGTTTTTATGAGAAGGATTCATACGAAGACTAATAAGTATTTGCTTGTATAAATGTGCTTTTAAGTTAGATAATTGCTGTTTACTAACCACACCGCTATCTATAATGGCCCTTTCGTTATAACTCTTTTGTTTTTCAAGCAATTTAAAAAGCGCAAAAAATTTCGCATCTACATTACCCCCTAAACGACCAACATATAAATTAAACTGACGTTTTTCTGACTTTGATAAAGACTTAATCAAAACAAACAAAGCATCATTTTGTTGATTGGAGAATGTAATTGGTTTACGCATAACTTTTTGTTTTTCAGTGTTTTGTTTTTGTTTTTTGTTGTTTTGATATCGTAACTAACCCATTAAAAAAGAGCTTGCTAGAAAAGCCAATATATACATTTGGTTTTTATTTTGATAATCATAGTTAGATTTATGCAAAGCGATAAAATTCAAATTTTCGATACCACATTACGAGACGGAGAGCAAGTCCCAGGATGTAAATTAGATACCCAACAAAAACTAATTATTGCAGAAAGACTCGATTTTTTAGGAGTTGATGTAATAGAAGCAGGTTTCCCAGTATCAAGCCCAGGAGATTTTACATCAGTACAAGAAATAGCTAAATTGGTTAAAAATGCTGCTGTTTGCGGATTAACAAGAGCCGTTAAAAAAGACATAGAAGTAGCAGCAGATGCTTTAAAGTTTGCTAACAAGCCTAGGATTCATACGGGGATTGGTACCAGTGATTCACATATTCAGTATAAATTTAATGCTTCGAAAGAAGAAGTGATTAGGCGAGCAAAAGAAGCTGTTTCGTATGCTAAAAACTTTGTAGGCGATGTGGAGTTTTATGCAGAAGATGCAGGTAGAACCGATAATGCTTTTTTAGCCAAAGTTTGTGAAGAAGTTATAAAATCAGGAGCAACAGTGTTGAATATTCCAGATACTACAGGGTATTGTTTACCTGAAGAATACGGAGCAAAAATTAAATACCTAAAAGACAATGTTAAAGGTATTGAAAATGTAATTATTTCTTGTCACTGCCATAACGATTTAGGATTGGCTACTGCAAATTCTATTGCAGGAGCTATCAATGGTGCACGTCAGATAGAATGTACGGTTAACGGAATAGGAGAGCGAGCAGGAAATACAGCATTAGAAGAGGTGGTGATGATTTTAAAGCAGCATCCATATTTAAATCTTCAAACAGATATCAATACCAAATTATTGTACGATACAAGTATGATGGTTCGCGAGCGTATGGGAATGCCTGTACAACCAAATAAAGCTATTGTAGGAGCAAATGCCTTTGCTCATAGTTCAGGAATTCATCAAGATGGAGTAATCAAGAACCGTGAAACCTATGAAATTATTGATCCAGCAGATGTAGGAGTTACAGAAAGTGCTATTGTATTAACTGCAAGAAGCGGAAGAGCAGCCTTAGCATACCGAGCAAAAAAGATAGGGTATGAGCTGACTAAAATTCAGTTAGATACAGCTTATAAAACATTCTTACAGTTTGCTGACAGACAAAAAGAAGTAATCGACGAAGACATTCATCAGATTATGAAACAAGTAAATAAAATTTCAAAAATAGCCATAGCTTAATGGGAAAGACATTATTTGATAAAGTATGGGATGCGCATGTGGTAGACACTGTTAAAGACGGACCGCAGATTTTATATATAGACAAACATTTAATTCATGAAGTAACGAGTCCGCAAGCATTTAATGAGTTAAAAGAGCGTAAGATTCCGATTGCACGACCAGACAAAACAGTAGCAACAGCCGATCATAATACGCCAACCGTAAATCAACATTTACCCATAAAAGACAAACTGTCAAGGCATCAACTAGAGCAGTTAACACAAAACTGTAAAGAAAATGATATTACTTTATATGGTTTAGGACATCGATATAATGGAATTGTACATGTAATGGCTCCCGAGTTAGGAATTACGCAACCAGGAATGACTATGGTTTGTGGAGATAGTCATACATCAACACACGGTGCTTTTGGTACCATTGCTTTTGGTATTGGAACAAGCCAAGTAGCTCAAGTATTTGCAAGTCAATGTTTGTTATTAGAAAAGCCAAAAAGTTTGCGTGTAAATGTAAACGGTAAGTTGAAAAAAGGAGTGCTACCTAAAGATGTAATCTTGTATATCATAGCACAATTAGGAACAAATTCAGGTACAGGATACTTCTGCGAATATGCAGGAAATGTGTTTGAAGAAATGTCTATGGAAGGACGTATGACTGTGTGTAATATGAGTATTGAAATGGGAGCCAGAGGCGGTATGATTGCTCCTGATGAAACCACTTTTGAATATGTAAAAGGACGTGAGTTTGCACCAAAAGGAGACGAGTTTGATAACAAAGTAGCCTATTGGAAAACATTAAAGACTGATAAAAGTGCAAAATTTGATAAAGAATACACTTTTAAGGCAGAAGACATAGAACCAATGCTTACCTACGGAACCAACCCAGGAATGGGAATAAAAATTTCAGAAAATATTCCCCAGTTTAATGATGTTTCCTTTGAAAAGTCATTACAATATATGAACTTTCAAAAAGGAGCATCATTAATAAATACGCCCGTTAACTATGTATTTATTGGAAGTTGCACAAACTCAAGAATAGAAGATTTTAGAGTTGCAGCAGACTATATAAAAGGAAAACAAAAAGCAGCAAATGTAAATGCGTGGTTAGTACCAGGTTCTCAACAAGTAGCAAAACAAATAAAGCTAGAAGGCTTACAAGAAGTTTTTGAAGCAGCAGGATTTCAATTACGACAACCAGGATGTTCAGCATGTTTAGCAATGAATGACGATAAAATACCAGAAGGAGAATACTGTGTATCAACTTCAAACAGAAACTTTGAAGGACGTCAGGGACAAGGAGCAAGAACCATTTTAGCAAGTCCGTTAATGGCAGCTGCTACAGCTGTTGAAGGAAAAATTACTGACTTTACAAAAGAATTAAACTAATGGAGAAATTTGTTAAACTAATAGATACCGCAGTACCACTACCAACCGAGAATATAGATACCGATCAAATTATACCTGCACGATTTTTAAAATCAACCAATAAAGAAGGATTCGGAGATAATGTATTTAGAGATTGGCGTTACAAAAAGAACGGAAGTATAAATGAAGACTTTGTTTTAAACAACAAAAATTATACTGGAAGTATCTTGATAGCAGGAGATAATTTTGGCTGTGGTTCAAGTAGAGAACATGCTGCATGGGCATTAGCGGGTTACGGATTTAAAGTAGTTATCAGTAGTTTTTTTGCGGATATATTTAAAGGAAATGCACTTAACAATGGAATATTACCAGTACAAGTACCCAAAGAATATTTAGCAAAACTGTTAAAAAAAGTAACTGAATTACCAGATACAACCATTATAGTAGATTTAGAAAATCAAACACTAAAAACACCTATAGGTAATGTAGATTTTGAAATCAATCCATACAAAAAGCTATGTATGATAAATGGTTACGACGATATAGATTTTTTAATCAGTAAAAAAGATACAATAACAGCTTTTGAAGCAACAATGAAATAAAAGTAAAAAGATGAAGTACAATATAACGGTAATACCAGGAGATGGAATAGGACCAGAAGTAACAGAACAGGCAAAAAAAGTGCTTAGAGCTGTTGGTAATGTGTTTGACCACACATTTTTATTTACAGAAACATTAATGGGAGCCTGTGCTATTGATAAAACAGGAAACCCGTTGCCAGATGAAACCATTGAATTGTGTAAAAAGAGTGATGCTATTTTATTTGGAGCTATTGGAGATCCAAAATACGATAATGACCCTACAGCAAAAGTACGTCCAGAACAAGGATTATTACGTTTAAGAAAAGAATTAGGATTGTTTTGTAATGTGCGTCCAGTAAAAGCATATGACACGTTACTTCATAATTCACCATTAAAGAAAGATAGAATTGAAGGAACCGATATTACTATTTATAGAGAATTGACTGGAGGAATTTATTTTGGAATTAAAGAGTTGAGTGACGACGGACAACATGCTTTTGACGGTTGTTCATACACCGTAGAAGAAATTGAACGAATGGCGCATTTAGCCTTTCAAGCAGCTCAAAAAAGACGTAAAAAACTAACATTGGTAGATAAAGCTAATGTATTAGAAACGTCAAGGTTATGGCGTAAAGCAGTAACAGCATTGGCAACACAATATCCAGATGTTGAAGTTGATTTCTTATTTGTAGATAATGCTGCAATGCAATTAATTTTAAATCCAAAACAGTTTGATGTAATTCTAACAGAAAATCTTTTCGGAGACATACTTTCAGATGAAGCAAGCGTTATAGGAGGTTCTATAGGTTTGTTAGCATCTGCTTCAGTAGGAAAAGAAAATGCACTATTTGAGCCTATTCATGGATCTTTTCCACAAGCAAAAGGAAAAGATATTGCAAATCCGTTAGCATCTATTTTATCGGCAGCAATGTTATTAGAGCATTTAGGTTTAATGCAAGAAGCTAAAGTAGTAGAAGTAGCCGTTCAAAAATCATTAGAATTAGGAATTACTACCGAAGATATCAATTCAGAGAATCCATTTTCTACTAGTAAAGTAGGAGATTTTATTGCGGACTACATCTATAATCAAGAAGATAGTGATATGAACTTCCAAAACATACACATGGGTCAAAGCACTATTATATAAGTTATAAATACTGTAAATTAACCGTAAACTTCCTTTAACCATTTCTGTTAAAGGAAGTTTTGTTTTTAAGTAATTGATATCGTGTTTTTTAATTGTTTAAAAAACCGCTTATTTGTTTGGTATTTAATATTTTATGATTTTTCTGTTTAAATATTCTTTTTTTTAACGTTTTTTTAGGTTTTATTTTAAATATTTAGTTCTAAAGTGTAGATTTACAGTGAATTATAAAACCCTTCATATTATGAAAAAAACAAAGTTAGCCCTAATTATGGGCTTGTCAGTAGGTGTGTTCTTCACCTCATGTTCAAGTGAAAACGAACAAATTAAAGAGCCGGATGCTATACTACAATATAGCGATAACCCAGGGCTCAAACCTGTACCTCAAGAGGTTGTTGATGCTGCAGCTAAATTAGAGTTAAATGTAGATCATATTCGTTATGATAATTTTTACTTTCCTGACGGAACATCAGAAGTGCGCTTATTTTTAGAAGAAGATGTAGTAATGACAGAACAAGAGTTATTTACTTTAGCAAAGGCTAAGGATGATAATCAATCTGGACGTCAATACTCAACCAATAACTTAGTATCTCAAGGTAGAAATATTTCTATTATAGGATATACAGGTGGTGGTGGATATGGTCTTTCTAGTAAAGAGCAAACAGCACTACAATGGGCGGTAGATAATTACAATAATTTAAGCGGAGTATCTATTAGTTTTACTTTAAGTTTTGGAACTGATTATTCCAATAAAGATATGGTAGTTTATCGTAATCCAAATCAATCTGGATCAGGTGGTAGCGCAGGTTTTCCAAGTGGAGGTTTACCTTACAAGTGGGTGCAAATCTACGGATTATCAGGGTACACAACAAATGTAAACGAGCATGTAATTACACATGAAATAGGACATTCAGTAGGATTTAGACATACTGATTGGTTTAGCCGTCAAAGTTGTGGACAAAACACTAACGAAGGAACTGCTGGTGTAGGAGCTAACCATGTGTCTGGTACACCAACAGGATACGATTCAACTTCAGTTATGTTAGCTTGCTTTAGCTCTAACGAAGACGGAGAGTTTAATGGTAACGATATTACAGCATTACAAAACATGTACTAAGAAATAACTAACCTTAATACATATTTTTAAACCACCGAATTAAAGTCGGTGGTTTTTTATTGTTTATATTCCTTAGTTTATCATTTATTTTCCTGAGTTTATAAAAAAGACGTTTTAAAGAATGTAAGCCTTAAATACTTTTGAGGTATCTAATTATAAAACATACCATGATGAACCCAAAAAGAGAACTTATTTTTTTAAGAACATTTGCAGTAAGTATAACAGCACTAATAGGAGTTTTAACTACTGTAGCCTTTAAAAATAAAGGAAATACACAATTTGATACCATTGACGTAAAAAGAATTAATATTATTGAAAATGACGGAACGGTAAAAATGCTTATTACTAACGCAGCAAACTTTCCTGGCAAAGGCGATAAGATTAATGGAAGAGTATATCACGAAAGAAAAAAGAGAGCAGGAATGCTTTTTTACAACGAAGAAGGTATAGAGTGTGGCGGGTTTATTTATGACGGAAAAAAGACCGAAAAAGGACATAGCTCAGGATTGTCATTAACGTTCGATCAGTATGATGGAGACCAAGTAATGCAACTCATAACTACCGATGCTAAGAAAAATGGGAAAAGATACAAAGCAGGCAGGTTGGTGTTTAATGATCGAGGAGACAACGAAACCCAAGAGATGGCTCAAAAAATAAGTGAAGAATTAAGAGCTATTAATGATCCGGCTGAAAGAAGAGCTAAGTTTAAAGAGTATCAACAAAAAGGAATGATAGGAGGAGTACCTAGAGTAGCTTTAGGACAAACACCAGGAAAACAAAATGGATTGTTTTTATATGACACTAATGGAAAAACAAGAGCTAAGTTTATTATAGACGAGGATAATAAAATAAAACTAGAAGCCTATGATGAGAAAGGAAATACAGTAAGTACTTGGCCAGAAGTTAAATAGAAATACTAGAGTTTGCGGTGAGATTCTTCCAAAGATTTCATCGCAAATTTGATATATTTGTGAGTACTGATATGAAAACAAACACATCCTTTTTTAGAGAAAATGCTACATTTTTAATCTTTCTCTTTACCTTTTGCTTAATATTTATTTTAAAAAATCAATTTGGGAATTCAGATTCTTGGAAGGATTTCATCTTTTACCCTGATGCTCCTTTTTGGTATTTCTTTAAAGCAGTTTTTATTTTTTGGTGGATTAGTTTTATTAAAAAGAGTATTAATAAAAACTCAAAAAAACAAACTTCATTAAGTAGGAGATATGTGCGTTTTTTTGGAATAGGCTTGTTAACATATTTAGTGATAGGAAATAGTTTTGGATTAATTGTTGCGTTTATTTTTGATACCTATTCCAGAAACTTTGGTTCTGTTTATCATATAATATACGTCAATATAAACGCTGTAATTGACTTTATTATTTTTGGTGGATTTTCATTAGCCTACTTGTATTACAAAGAAAATGTAGCGTATCAAAAGCAGGTAGCTGCCTATGAAATAAGTAAAGCTAAGAACGAGATTACACAATTAAAAAACCAATTAAACCCTCACTTTCTATTCAATAATTTAAATGTTTTAGATCAGCTTATTGATGAAGACACGGAAAGAGCTTCTTTGTTTTTAAATCGATTTTCAGAGTTATATAGGTATAGTTTACATAGTGCAGATAAGCAATTGGTTTCATTAAAAGAAGAGTTGTTTTTTGCAGAAGGGTATTTTAAGCTAATGGAAGAAAAATATCAGGGGTATTATCAACTACACATAGCACCAGCATTGTATATAAAAAATAGTGTAGTACCACCATTTTGTTTACAAGTTCTTATAGAAAATGCCATTACTCATAATAAAGGAACCTTTGAATCTCCTGTACAAATTACCATTACAGAGGATAAAGGAATTAAAGTAACGAATAACAAAGCGTTGTATTCTAAAAAAAGAAAAAGTAATGGAGTGGCATTGGCTAACCTATCAAAACAATTTGAACTGCTTGCTGAAAATACTATTAAGATACGCGAAACTGAAAAAGAGTTTGAAGTTGTTTTACCATTAATACTACCTCATAAACCTGTTTAGAAATGATAAAAGCACTTATAGTTGAAGATGAGTTACCTGCTAGAAAAAAGCTAAAAAAGTATATAGAAAGTTATCATGAACCTATTACTGTGGTAGAAGAGTTTGAAACGGTAGAAGAAGTGCTTCAGTTTTTTGAATCAACTTCTGATATTGATTTGATTTTTTCTGATATAGAGCTACGAGACGGTAATGTTTTTGAAGCCTATAAAAAGCTAGCAATTCAAACACCAATTATTTTTATTACAGCTTACAACCAGTTTTGGATGCATGCTTTTGAAACCAGTGGAATAGAGTATTTATTAAAACCGTATTCGTTTGAACGGTTTGAAAAAGCGGTATACAAGTACTCAAGCTTAAAAAACTCAATGAAGGTTGAAAGCGATCATAATGTTTTACAAAAATTAGATGCTTACTTAGCAAATCAAACAGCTCAAGCTCCTAAAAGCTATCAAGATTTTATCGCTGTTAAATCCTCTCAATATACCTATTTCTTAAAGGTGGATGAGGTAATGTATTTTCAAGCAGATTATGGGATTGTAACAGCATACGATATAAGTAATAAAAAGCATGTATTAAATCAATCTTCTTTAAAAGTATTAGAAGAAATGATAAATCCTAGTGTGTTTTTTAAAATTAATAGAGGCGAACTACTCAATAGAAACTATATAGAAAAGATAAGTAGGTACAATAAAAATGTTGTGGCTATTAATCTAAAAAACAGCCAAACAATTTTAAAAACCAGTCAAAACAAAACAGCAGAGTTTACAAAGTGGTTAGGATTATAAAATAGGTGATTACGGTCATTACGAACAAAAGTGAGGAATCTCATTCAAAAGAGAAAAGCCGTTTAGTCTGATAGTAATAAAAACAAAGCGGTTTAGATAAACATCCAAACCGCTTTTGTTTATAAGGTTATTCTACATGCGTAAAAACCTTAGCTACAATTTTCCATTCATTCTCTATTTTGTTTAGAGATAAATAGTCATAGTAATTATAACCCAACATAGGTACATGTAACTTTGCCATGGCTATTTTCCCCATAATATCAACCCCTACAATTTTCATGTTAAAAGTTTCTTTTAAATCATTTGGACTTTGCCTGTTAGCAACCCCTTCAATATAATTTTCAGAACTTTTAAAATAGTCAGCGCCTTTAATATCTCCATAAATAGGAGTATTGTTATGAAAGCATGATTGAAGTTTTTGAGTATCTCCATAAAAAATACCCTCAAAGTAGTTCGTTACTAAAAGTTCTATTGCTGTTATATTCTCTTTATACATCTTTTTTAGTTTTAAATGGCATGACCAACGGTGTGACCACCAGCCACATTCATAGTTTCACCTGTAACAAAATTTGAAAAAGCTAAATAGTAAGCAGCTTCAGCAATATCAGTTACCTCACCAATACGGTTTAACAAGTGTAACCCAGCTAAACTATCAGCGTCTTCAATACCTATTTTGCTTTGTAGCGGACTTCTAATAATACCTGGAGCAATAGTATTTACTTTAATATTATCATTACCAAACTCAGCAGCGAGTTGTCTGGTTAAGGCATGAATTGCACCTTTGCTCATTAAAGGAGCAGTAGCAGGGAAACCAGCTATGGCATGATCTACTAAAACAGTTCCTATATTTATAATAGCTCCATTTTTTTGTGCTACCATACTCGGAATAACAGCTTGAGAGGCAAAATAAGTTCCTTTTAAATTCACATTCCAGTACAACTCTAAATCGCTTTCTTCAACCTCTAAAAAAGGTTTAGGAGCAAAAATTCCTGCATTATTAATCAGTACATCTATACTGCTGAATTTTTCTAAAGCTAAGGCTACTAATTGTTTACTTGTTTCTTGTTTACTAATGTCTCCAACAAGAAGCACAGCGTTTAACGGACTACCTAACTCTTCATAAGCTTTTTGTAGGTTTTCTTCATTAGAAGCATTCATTACTACATTGCATCCTTTTTCTATAAAAAGTTTAGCAATTTCTTTACCAATACCTGTTGAAGCTCCTGTAATAATTGCGGTTTTGTTCTTCATGAGTCTTATTTTTTAGTTCCTAAATATTGTTTACCATCGTGCCCCCAATTACCCATAGGAACTTCTTCAATAACAATATGGGTAGTTGCAGGATTTTTTTGGAGTACATCAACTAAAAGCTGTGTAGTTCCTTCAATAAGTTGACGTTTTTGTTCTTGGGTTACCTGTTCGTCGGTAACTTTAATGTTTACAAAAGGCATAATAATATGTTTTAAAATTATACTACAAAGTTGCAGTGGACGTACAACTTTAGACAGGAGCTATGTCACACCTTTAAAGTGATGTATGTCACATGCAAACAATAAGAAATATTAAAAACTAAGAATTAAGCCTGCTAAGAGTTTCTCTAGAAACCCCTAAATAAGCAGCAATCATTTTTTTAGGAACCCGTTGAAAAAGGGTAGGGTATTGTTCTAACAACTGGTCATATCGTTCTTTTGCAGAATTTTGTAAGAGCGATACAATTCTTTTTTGAAGAGCTATTCTGCCCATTTTACTCTTTTTAGCCCAAAAACGTTCCATTTTGTGTATAGAGGCAGTTAGTTTATCACGGTTTTCGTAAGTAATGTATAGTAATTCGCAATCTTCAATACAATCAATTGCCGTTTTAGAAGGTTGTTGCTTAACAAACGATTCGTAATCGGTAATCCACCAATTTTCCATAGCAAATTGAAGAATATGCTCTTTACCGCTATCTTCAATAAAATAGCTCTTTACACAACCTTTAACCACCCAATATTCTTTATTGGCAGTTTCGCCCTCTTGCAATAAGTACTGGTGTTTGCGTTTAGTAATAGGCTGGAAAAAATTTAGAATATAGGCGAATTCCTCATCTGTAAGAGGTATAATTTCTTCAATATGTTGTCGTAAAGGATGTGTCATTAAGACGGTACTATTTTCTTTTTACTATATGCAAATATAGCTGTAAAGTAAGTAGTACAA
The DNA here is from genome assembly GCF_003867075.1 of Tenacibaculum mesophilum. Classification (NCBI taxonomy): domain Bacteria; kingdom Pseudomonadati; phylum Bacteroidota; class Flavobacteriia; order Flavobacteriales; family Flavobacteriaceae; genus Tenacibaculum; species Tenacibaculum mesophilum. Next base: position 406,135 of record NZ_CP032544.1, read on the forward strand.
GTAAAAATGTTTTTGCATATCGTCATTCCAAGGAAGGTATGACGAAATAATCTATTTATTTAGAGTCCCAAACATAAAAACTACCACGTTTGTCTCATAACAACGTTATAAAGAGAAGTTTTTCCTCAAAGATTATTGTGGTATTCTTTTTCTTGATAAAAAGAAACAAAAATCAAGACTTACAATAAAATCGTGAGAAAATACTACGACATCCTCCACTGATAAAAAGAACTCGCTATCGCTCAAACAGCTTTTTATCTTACATCCATCACTGCTGTCTTGATTTTCAAAGATTTTCTTGTAGGTCACAAAACATACCGTTATTCCGAACGTCACTGAAATTAAGATATATTTTAATTGAAAGTATGTTGCAAAGCAACTGAGAAGGAATCTCATTGAAAAGTGTTACTCTTTTTTTATTGTAATCACTGTCAGTTCGAGTGATTTTTATTGAGTAATAACGAAATAAAAATAGTATCGAGAACTATTAGAAAACTTCTCGATACAAAATTATTTTTATTTCATTTCAATAATTTTACTCGAAGTGACACTGGATGATAAAAAGAATATAGAAAAAAGAGAATAGAACAAAGACCTATAAATAAGTCTTTACTCTAACAGCGAAGCGGTCTATTCTCTTGGCTCTAAAAAACAACCGTCATAACGAGTAGCAATAGCGACGTAGTTATCTCATTATTTAAAATCCATACGCTAACAACCAAGCATTCTTTCAAAGTATTTAACCTTAAATAAAGTTAGTAGAAGTACCTATTAAGTACAAACAAAGTACAGACTCCGTATTTGCTTAGTACAAAGAGATTTAATAATAAATATGCTAGCTTTTTAAATAGAAAAATTGTAGGTTTGATACGTTGAAATTGCTAAGGATTACTTCAACAAAGAAAAAAAGCATAACTTAAAAACGATGCTATGAAATATAGAACTATGCTGTTGTTTAATAACAGGGAGATAGAAGTACTAACCTATAACTTTGGTTTTAATAGAAATATAAACGTTTCTGACCAACCCACAAGCTCCGCTAACTTTGCAGGTTTAGAATTAGAAATAGAATCAGGTAGTAATACTGATTTTGAAGAATGGGTTTGTAAAGAGAATGCTATAGATCAACTAGAGTTAAAAATATACTACCCATATTTAAAAGGAGGCTCTAAAACAATGACTTTTTTTGATTGTTACCTAAAGAAATACGAAACAGTATTTTCTAATACAAACGATCAGCCTATAAAAGACCGATTAATTATTACGTGTGCAGGAGTAAAAATGCCTAATTCTTCGTTAGAATATTCTACGTATTGGAGAAAAACACTTTCTGGAGCCCAAAACGAAGTAACTGATAACGGAGATACTGCTTCAGGAGGAGGTGATACAAACTTTAGTGTAACCCCAAAATTATCGTAATATGCCAAGTTTTGTCCCCCTAGGAATCGCTGATTACAGCGGAAATAGTGAAAGAGGCTTTGTACAATTTACTTACCAAATAGCCGATAATAATGCCAAGGAACTAACGCTACAAATTAGAGATGGAAGCTCGGTGATTTATGAAGAAAAAATAACTGATGCTAACAAACTAAAACAAGGAGAACATATTTGGAAATGGGATGGGTTTGATAGCGGAGGAATTTTAGACACTGCTAAACTAACACAATACGAAAATTTAAACCTGTATACTATTGGTGTAGATAGCTCAAATAACTATAGCAGAAAAAAGTTAGATTTTAGTATGCGTTACGATGAGGTTAAATGGGTAGATGTAAAGATTGATAAAAACTCTAAAAGAATAGATGTTACATTACGTGTTAACTTAAAAGATGGAGGAGCAAAAGGAATAGAGTGTTATGAAAAAGATATTGACCCAGATCCAAAACTTAGAGTTCCAATGGAAGTATGTCCGTGGGATGAAATACCAAAGAAATATTTGATTGCTGGTAAAGCCCCTTTAAAAACACGTACAAAAAAATTTGAAGATTTAGAAAGGTTGGCCTTAGAAGGGCTAAATTACCATTGGGGTAGAAACAGGAACCACTATATAGCCAAAGATGTTGATATTGATGGAGAAAAATATGAAGTTTATGTAAACGCAATAAATACAACGCAGAAAACAATGGATGATGTTAGTTTAATCTTTAATACAAATGGTGATTGGATTAGATCTATGAACCCAGGAAGTGTTAATGGAATAGTATCTTTTTTTGGTCAAGTAATGCCTGAAAGGATAGTATATAATTATGGGTATATTAAAGGGAGCAAAAAATGGTACTGGTTAGGAAATAATATTTCCAATGTGGATAATGATTTTTCATACACGGCGGCGCATGAAATTGGACATGAAATATTAAAAGCATTTTCTAAAGCAGCTTTTTTTTCGTATAAGCATAAAGGTAGTTCTACTCTTTCTGAGACATTGCCTGTGAATGATGGAGGAAGTGATTATCCGATAACAAATGAAATTGATTTAATGAAATATTATAATAATGACCCATATTGGTATGACTTTAAAAGAATAGTTGCAGATAATAAAGACTTAACCGGGTTACTATGGTTAACTAAATTAGAAATAAAATGAGATTCTACTACTTACTATTAATAGCACTTTTTTTGAATTCTTGTTCGTCAAGAATAGAAAGACCAGAAATTAAAGGAACGCTATACGATTCTTTAACATACAAACCAATTAAAGGTGTATTAATACAGATTGATGATGAACAGATAAAGTCCGATAACCAAGGAAAGTTTACCATACAGAGAGTAAAGAAAAGAGTGATGTTTAATTTTGAAGGTGGGCATGTTCCTTTGTTTTATTCAATGGAATTAAAACATCCAAAATACAAGAGTATCAAAATAGAAAAAGGAACAAGAGGGAGTTTTGGAGAAGAGGCAATATTGTATGATTCAATTTTCCTAAAGCCACTTGAAAAGTAAGCGTATTCTAGACATGTTATGTAGCTAAAATGAAAAACGTATTATTACTAACATTATTACTTTTAACAGTTTCTTGCAAACAAGAACTATGTGATTGTTACCACGGCTATGTATTAGATGAAAACAAAGAGCCAATAAATAAAGTAAAAATAATAGAAAGCTCATCTTATTCACAGTATACCTATTCTAAAAGTGATGGCTATTTTTATCTAAATAGAAAAGCAGATTTTATTAGTGAATTAATTTTTGTTAAAGAAGGTTATATCTCAGATACTATTTCTCCTTATACAGCGAACAGAAGAGGAGATAAATCGTTATTCGTTCATAGAAAAGACACTTTATTTATGAAGAGGAAAGAATAAAATGAGAAAACTTCTATTCATATTTTTCATGGCTTTATTATTATCCTGTAAAGAAAAAAGACTTTTTCATCACGGGGTTATTTTAGATGAAGATAACAGAGCTTTACCAAATGTAAAAGTAAAAGAATTGGACTTTAATAATTCAACATTATCTGATTCAAAAGGGTATTTCAAATTAAAAAAAGACATCAACTTTATTTCTAAATTATCCTTTTCCAAAAAAGGCTATAAAACTAAGATAGTAAGAACGGTTTGGACTCATAGTGGTGAAGTAGTAGGGTACACATTTCTAAATAAAAAAGCAGATACTATAACTTTAAAGAAGAAAGCAATACTTCCTTTAGAAGACTAAGGTTAGGTTCTAATAAATAAAACATGGTAAAAATTTTCCTCATACTATTTGCACTAGGTTCTTTAATATTAATTCTTAGTTCTCGATTTAGAAAACAAAAGCTATATTTAAAAGTACTTATTTACCTCTCTTTTACTATTGTATCAGTTTTTACATTCTCTATAACAATTATATATTTATGGAACTCTAGTGAAGATTATCACCAACGAAGGCATTTTATGGGGATTTGGAATATACAAGTTTTAAATACTACGGAAACCCTGATAAAAAACGTTAAAGTAATTAATCTAAGAGAACCAACAGATACAATTATATCAGATATTGATGGAACTGTAAATCTATATGAGTTTAGAGAAGGCTTGGTAGTACTTCAGGCAGAAGGCTATATTCCAGACACCATAAATGTAGCTGAAATGCCAAGTACAAAGGTGTATTTAAATAAGCTAAAATAAGTTTCTTTTTATCCTCATTACGAGGAGGATACGACGAAGTGATCTGTTTATTTAGAACTCAAAACTTAGAGATTGCTTCATTATCACTCGCAATGACGTTAACAAATAACGATAGAGAGGAATCTTATTAAAAGGAGTAACTCATAACCTAGAGACCTCTGACAAGAGTTCGAGGTGACACCATGAAATTAGAATTTTGTTAGATTTTAATAAAACTCATAAAACTGTTATATAAAAAGAGGTTATTCTTAACAAATAACCTCTTTTTATGTTTTATTTCTTTACTGTTCTTGACCCTAAGGAGAACTTATACCCGAATTGAAACTGATAAAAAGCCTCATCGCTTTCGCTTCCTTTGTAATTATAGGTTACTAATCTTGCAAAAATAGCTTGATTAGGGTTTTTGTTAGGATGGTAAAATACTTCTGCTTGATTTTTCACTACAGGTACTTTAAAATCTAAATCTATAGTACTAGACCCGTTATAGCTTTTATAATCAAACCAGTGAAGTCCTAATTTATAATTGAAACCGAAGTTGTTAAATCGTTTTGATGATAAGCTTATTCCTCCTCCATAACTCAATGCTTTTAAGTTTTCTACTCCTTGGGTATCGTTTTGAACTCTCGTTAGATTATAGTCTATCGTACCAAAAAAGTTCATTTTCATAGGATAGTTTTTTTGATACACTTCAAAGAAGTTTACTTCTCCACCTACGGTTAAAAAGCGTTTTTCTACCAAGTCTAACGTATTTCCTATTACACCACCTGTTGCGGTAACTAAACCTTTGTCTTCTTCAAACTTAGCATAGTGTACATAAGGTGTTATTGATTTTAAAAATTCGTATTGCATTGAAGAACTAAAGATTTGCCTTGAAAAAGGAAATACATAAAACTTCGCACTTCCTTCTAACTGCACCAATCCGTTGTCAGACTCTCCAAAGAGTGCTAAAAAGTCGGTATAAGCACGTAGTTCTACTATTTTATCTAAGTAAGTATCTTGTTTTATTTGATAAGTTGCTGGGGCTGTTAAGTTGGTTTTGTTTCCATCAATATCTTCTTTAGGCAGTTCTAACGTTAAGTCGTGTGGTACGTAGTTGTTTCCTATTTTATACTTATACATGAGTACATCACTTAAACGAATACGAAGGTTTTCAAACTCTTTTTCATCAACATTGGTTGTTGGTTGTTTTTGTGAGTAAAAAAGGAAGTTTTCAGATGCCCAATACCCATATCGTAAAAAGCTTACCCCTACATAGTTTTCAAACAATAGTAAACTTCCCTTATATTCTACCAATACCTGAATATCAGCTAAGCTACCATCGCGTATTTCAATATCTATCTTTTTAAACTTGTATTTCTTTAATGGCAATCGTACAGGGTCACTTTTATTTATAGTGTCATTACTACTTTTCTTTTTATAAAAACAAAACTCCTGTCCTTCTTTAGGTATGGTAATATCTCCAAAATAGGCTTCTTGGTTTACTTGTTTTAATACCTGATTGAACACCTTTTTCTCTCTAGATGTCTTCTCAGCTCCGTTAATATCTTCACTAATAATTATATTTTCATTAAAATAACTATAGGTTACAGGTTCTTCTACCGTTTCTTCTTGTTCAGCTTCTTTGGCTATGGTTTCTCGTGTAGGTGGTTCTTTATAAGGAAACCAACTAGCTATTGAATCTGCAGGAATGTTGGTACACACGTTTTTATAGCTAGTAAACTTAGCATAGGTAAGGTTTAGTGAATCTATATACGCTTTTCTATCCTTAATTAAAGTACTAAGCTTGTCTAAGCTTTCTTGGGTAATCGACTTTTTGGTTTCTGCTATTTCTTGCTTCTTTTCTTCTAGTGTTTTGTTGTAGTTTTCGTAGGTACTACGCAACTTTTTTATTTCAAGTTCACAGTTAATAGTTTGTGTTTGTCCGTTAACGAAAAGCACATAAAATAAGAGTGCTAAGCAGGTACTTAGAGTTTTCATAATGTTTAGTTAGTTTGGTTCGTTAGTTGTTGTTATACGCAGCTATACTCGTTTTATATTGGTAGTACAACAGGTGTTAAATTCTGTATAACTGTGTGTTAACGTTTTAAAAGTAGTAAAATATCGTTAGTAATAACAACTGTTATATTATTAAATGGTAATTATATGTATAATAGTATATGTTTTGCGGAAATCCGCAATTTAGGTTGCGGGAAACCGTAGAAATGAGTGGGATATGGTTCTTATATTTACTTATAATAAATATAACCTAACTCTTTTTTGCTATACTCATAAAAAGAATAAACATATAAAAATTTAAATATGAAGCTTTTAAAGGTTGAATTTGAAAAATACAAATCCATAGAACAACTCCAAGAATTAGAAATTGAAAATGATGTTACCATTTTAGTAGGCATGAATGAGTCTGGAAAAACTTCGATACTCGAAGCCATTGCAAAATCGAACTACTTTGAAAATGATGATGCTTTTAAATTCTCTACAACACATGATTATCCTAGAAAAGAAAAAAAGGCACTTGATAAAAGTAAAAATAATCCGTTTGCTATAAAATGTACTTTTTCAATACCTGATGAGTTATCAGGTAGTATTAAAGCGGAATTAGGAGAAAATATTCTTAAATCTACTACAATTGTAAAAACAGTATACTATGATAATACTTCCGATTATAATCAAATTGATGTTGATACAGTTAAATTCATAACAACCAAGTGCAAGGAACTAGAAATTAATGAAGATGCATTAATTCAGAAACTCGTAAGCATTACTTCACAAGAAGAATTTATTTCAGTAATACAGCCCTACCAACATGAAGAATATTTTGATAAATTAAAGTCTTTACAAGTTTATTTTGAGAATGGATCATTTGAAGAATATATAATACAAAAATATTTAGAATCTAAAATACCTAAATTCTTGTATTATGATGAATATTATGCTTTGCCTTCACGAATAAGTATTGAAAAACTACAAAACAACAATTTAGAAAAAGGAGATAGTAAAACAGCTAAGGCTCTTTTTGATTTAGCTGATATAAACATAACAGAATTACTTCAATCAAATGATTTTGAAGATTACAAAGCTGAGTTAGAAGCCACCGAAGCAATAATATCAGAAGTATTATTTAAATACTGGAAGACAAATACTAACTTAGAAATTGTTTTTGATATTGATAAAAAAATAGAACAAAAAAGTTATGGAGCACAAATTGTGGAACACATTCTTGATATTAGAGTAAAAAATTCAAGAACCAGAGTATCGCTTCCATTGAAAAACAGAAGTAAAGGTTTCAACTGGTTCTTTTCATTTTTGGTTTGGTTTAAAAAAATCCAAGAAGATACTCACTCAAACTACATTTTACTTTTAGATGAACCTGGTTTAAATTTACATGCTTCTGCTCAAGCCAATTTATTGAGTTTTATAGAGGATTTATCAGATAATTATCAAATTATTTATTCTACTCATTCTCCTTTTATGATTCCATCAACAAAATTAGAAAGAGTTAGAACGGTACTAGAAAGTAAAACTGGAACAACAATATCAGAAAGTATTCAAGAAAAAGATCCTAATACTCTTTTCCCTTTACAAGCAGCACTTGGGTATGATATTGCTCAAAACCTTTTTGTATCTCAAAAAAACCTGTTAGTTGAAGGAGTTTCTGATTTAGTTTTTCTTCAAACAGTATCTTCAATTTTGGAATCTGAAAATAGAGAGTTTTTAAGAGACGATATTACTATTGTACCAACTGGAGGGCTAGAAAAAGTAGCAACCTTTATTTCTCTTTTAAGAGGATCTAATTTGCAAATAGCTTGTTTATTAGATTCTTTCACAGATGCAAAAGGGAAAGCAAAACTTGAGAAGTTAATTAAAAACAAAATCATTCACAAAAGTAAAATAAGGTTTTTTGACGAATATCTAGAAACACATAGTCATGCTGATTTAGAAGACTTATTTGAAAAAAGTGATTATTTGAAGCTCTTTAACCTTGCATTTGAAGGCAAACATGAGTTAAAGCTTACAAACTTAAATTCGGGAATTAATCAAATAATTATTCAAATTAACAGAGCTTTAAAAATAGATAGATTTAATCATTATTTACCGGCTATTACATTTACGAAGCAAGGAGTAGATTCCAAGCGCCTTAGTTCGAAAACATTAGATAATTTTGAAAAGGTCTTTATGGATATTAACAGTCTTTTTAAATAGAATCATTCAATCTAATGATACTTAATATTATTACATATTAGCTAGTAAATACTACACTTATATCACATTCAATTTTACAACATCTTTACGAAGTTAATGCTATAAAGGTACGCTTGTACCTGACTGTTTGGTGATGAATAACACCAAGGTTAGTAATTGTTTTGGCATATATTGGTTATTGCTCCAGTATGCTAGCTGTTACTACCCAAAAAAGAATTTAAAAGAAAAAGTAAATAATTTAAAAATCAATATGATGAAGTACTATTTAATTGAAAACAAGTTAACCGATGAAACCAACTACTCAGCACGCATATTAACAGAGCGTACTATTAATCAAGACGAGTTGATTGATAAAATGTTGAGCAAAAGAAACCTAGTAAGTAAAACCGATATTGTGGCGGTGCTTAATTCTTACTATGAAGAAATTATCGAGTCGATAGAAGAAGGCGATAACATTAACCTACCTTTACTAAATATTGGCTACTCTATTTCTGGGGTTTTTGATACCGAGGAAGATGGTTTTAATCCTGATACCCATAAACTACATGTAAACCTTAATAGTGGAAAGTTAATCAACGAAATTAAAGACGATATTCCGCTACAAAAAGTAACTGCACCTATTACCAACACAGTTATTACTAATTTAAAAGATATTACCACGGCAACTACGAATACCACCTTATCTGCTAACGGATTGTTTGAGCTAAATGGTTTGCGTTTAAAAGTTGCGGGTGATTTACCCGAGGTTGGTTTGTATTTTGTTGCCGAAGATGGTACAGAAACCAAAGTTTCTTATTTGGCACAAAACAGCTATAAGAAAATTATTGGTCAAGTTCCAGCCCTTACTGCGGGTAACTACCGTGTTAGAGTTAAAACGCAAGCAACGAGTAGCATTGATATTTATTTAAAAGACATTCGTGTTTCTGACTCTTCTTTTACAGTTACTGTAGCTTAAGATAAAAAGTAACTCTTTTTTAAAGCCTAATACGTTATACCACTAACGTATTAGGCTTATTTATTATTAAAACGTTTCTATTAGGCATCAAATATCACTTCCACTAGGCACTAAATGTCTTTTCCATTAGGTACGAAAAGGCATTTCCATTATACATATCAAGTTTAATAGTACTTTATAAACTGAACTTTATGGTAGAAGTAACGTGTAATTAATTACTCTTAGCCTTAATAAAATCAGAAACTAAGTAGCTAATGTATTTTCCTACTTGCCCGTTAGCTATTTTATCTTTAACAACTGCTGGGGCTCCCTCACAAATATGTAAATAAGAAGCATTTTGTAGCGTTCCAAAATAATGTGTAAATCTACGAGCTTGTTGTGGAGTAAATCCGCTAGGTGTCATAGCACTACTTGGAAAATGCTGCACACAATCCAAATCAATTTCAATTCCGAAAGGAGCATTTTCTATAAAACTTTCAGCACGTTGTAATTCGCCTTTAAAAGAAGTAGTGTGATACACTTCTAACTCTTCAAACGTATTATACTCTAAGTTTAAACTATCATGAATCATTTCAAACACATATTGAGGCGTGTAGTTTTCATGCAACCCGAACATAAAGTAATTTTGAATAAAGCCTTCTTGTAAGGCGTACGAAAATCCGTTACCACTATGACGCTCTTCCAAACGACGTAAATCGGTATGCGCATCTAAGTTAATCACATTTACAGGTTGATTTTTCCCTTCAGAAAGCCCTTTAATATTTCCGTAAGCATTGTTGTGTCCACCACCAATGATAATAGGAGTTTTACCACTCTCAACAATTATTTTAATAAGCTTAGAAAGCTCTTTATCTATTGCTTTTACTAATAAATCACCTTTTTCTCTGTCAGAAACATCAAAACTATATACATCGTCCAAACAATCTAAATATCCTAACACTAGGATGTCGTTTCCATTAATAAATTGATTTTGCTGGGTGTTTAAAAACGACTTTAAAGCAGGAATAAAAGCAGTGTGTGCACCACCATTTCCGCCATTCATACGAACACCAATATCTTCTGGAACTCCTAAAATAACAAAAGAAGCAGAGGAATTTTTAAGTTCTGATTGTAGTTCTTTTTTAGAGTCGATAACCGCAACGCACTCACCTAATTTTGTTTCGCCTTCACGTGGGGCAACAAACTCTTGTATGTCTTTTTCGTTGAATATTGTTAGCATATTGTATTGTTTTTTTAGAAAACGTCATTTCGAACTAAAGTGTAACGAAAGGAGAAATCTAAACGGCTTCTTATTACTATTCGGAATGACAGTTTACACATAGTTTAGCTTACTAAACCTCTTTTCCGTTGATAAATACAGCGTCGATTAAGTTACTTCCGAAGGAATACGGTAAAAATCCATACGAAGGAATTTCTTTTGTTAGGATTAAATTCGCCTTTTTTCCCTTGGTAATACTTCCAACCTCGTTTGATAAATTCATCGCATACGCTCCGTTAATAGTTGCTGCATTAATAGCCTCTTCTGGTGTCATTTTCATTTTAATACAAGCTGTTGCTACCACAAAATTCATATTTCCTGATGGTGTAGACCCTGGGTTGTAATCGGTAGCTAAGGCTAACGGTAACCCTGCATTTATAATATCACGAGCAGGGGTGTATGGAATACTTAAAAAGTACGAACAAGAAGGTAAGGCAACAGGCATGGTTTGCGTTCCTTTCAAGGCTTCAATGTCTTCTGTGTTCATTACTTCTAAATGATCTACTGACAAGGCATTGTGTTTTATGCTCACTTGAACCCCGCCAATAGTTGTAAACTGGTTTACGTGTACTTTGGGTGTTAATCCGTATTGTTGCGCAGCGGTTAAAATTCTGTCGGTATCTTCTACTGAGAAGTATCCCGTTTCACAGAAAGCATCTACAAAATCCGCTAGATTTTCCTCAGCAACTTTAGGTAACATTTCTTCAATAATTACATTGATATATCCTTCTCTGTTGTTTTTGTATTCAGTAGGGAAGGCGTGTGCCCCTAAAAAAGTAGCTTTTACAGGAACGTTATAATTCTCTCGTAGCTTTTTTATAACACGTAGCATTTTTAACTCAGCATCTACGGTTAAACCATAACCAGATTTTATTTCAACAGCACCAGTACCTAAAGCAATTACTTCTTCTAAGCGTTTTGCTGATTGTTGGTATAGCTCTTCTTCTGAAGTTTCTTGTAATTTCTTAGCCGAATTTACAATACCACCACCACGATTGGCAATTTCTTCATAACTCAAACCATTAATTCTATCTACAAACTCTTGTTCACGATTGCCTGCATATACAATGTGTGTATGAGAATCGCACCAAGTAGGCAACATCATTTTACCAGTACAATCCACCGTTTTATCAGCAGAAATAGGAGCTTTTTTCATGCTACCATAGTCGGTAATAATACCATTTTCAACCAATAAAAAAGCATTTTTTATAGTAGGTAAAATGTTCATCGCAGCTCCAGCTACTTTTTTAGTGCTTGTTTCTCTAATTTGTATTAATTCTTTAATGTTTATGAATAAAGTTGTCATGTTGAATACTTAAATTTGTTAGACAAACTTACGGTAAAAACTACAATGTATGATACATTTTTTAAGGCTGGTTGGATTGTTAATAGGACATCTAGGTTAGGTAAGCGTTGTTTTTACTAAATACTATTTATTCTTATAGGTTTTAATGTTTTTAGACTATAACCAACTTAATAGTTTTTGTTTAGTTGTTAACTTTAGTGTTTTTATAGCTTACTAAAAGTAATTTGACGTATAACCTCATAAACGCAAACTATTTAGTAAATAAAAACGAACTCTGTTGATAACTATATTAACAGAGTTTTTTATTTTTTCTGGCGAAATACTATTTTAGCACAGACTTCAATTCACACAATTTTTTATGACGCAAGAAACACAATATACCGAAGACAATATACGCTCGCTCGATTGGAAGGAACATATTCGTATGCGACCAGGGATGTATATTGGTAAACTGGGAGACGGATCATCTCCAGACGACGGAATTTACATTTTGGTTAAAGAGGTTTTAGATAACTCTATTGACGAATTTGTCATGGGAGGAGGTAAAACCATAGAAGTTTCTGTACAAGGGAATAAAGTAATTGTGCGAGATTACGGACGTGGTATTCCGCTAGGAAAAGTAGTGGACGTGGTTTCGAAGATGAACACAGGAGGAAAGTACGACTCCAAAGCCTTTAAAAAATCAGTTGGATTAAATGGAGTTGGTACGAAAGCAGTAAATGCGTTATCAACCTATTTTAGGGTAGAGTCTAACCGTGACGGTAAATCAGCTTCAGCAGAGTTTGAGAAAGGAAACTTAACCAATCAAGAATTATTAGATGAAACATCACGCCGTAGAGGTACTAAAGTAACCTTTATAGCTGATGAAACCATCTTTAAAAATTACAAGTACCGTCCTGAATATATTTCTAAACTATTAAAAAACTATGTGTACCTAAACCCAGGGTTAACCATTGTTTTTAACGGAGAAAAGTTTTATTCAGAAAACGGGTTAAAAGATTTATTGGAAGACAACAACAATAAAGAAGATATGTTGTATCCTATAATTCATTTACGAGGCAGTGATATTGAAGTAGCAATTACACACAGTAGAACACAATATTCAGAAGAATACCATTCGTTTGTAAACGGACAAAATACTACACAAGGAGGAACGCACTTAAACGCATTTAGAGAAGCAGTAGTAAAAACAGTTCGAGAGTTTTTTGGAAAGAATTTTGATGCTTCTGATGTACGTAAATCAATTATCGGTGCTATTTCTATTAAGGTAATGGAACCAGTTTTTGAAAGTCAAACAAAAACAAAATTAGGTTCTACAGAAATGGGAGGAGACTTGCCAACCGTTAGAACGTATATTAATGATTTTATAAAAACACAGTTAGATAATTACTTACATAAGAATACGGAAGTAGCCGACAAACTTCAAAAGAAGATATTACAGGCAGAAAAAGAACGTAAAGAACTATCAGGAATACGAAAATTAGCTCGTGAACGCGCCAAAAAAGCAAGTTTACACAACAAGAAACTACGTGATTGCCGTATTCATTTTGGAGACACTAAAAAAGATGGATATTTAGATACTACCTTGTTTATTACGGAGGGAGATTCGGCAAGTGGTTCGATTACCAAATCGCGTAATGTAAACACACAAGCGGTATTCAGTTTAAAAGGAAAACCACTAAACTCGTATGGATTGTCTAAAAAGATAGTGTACGAGAATGAGGAATTTAACCTATTACAAGCAGCCTTAAATATAGAAGACGGACTGGAAGATTTACGTTATAACAATATTGTAATTGCTACCGATGCCGATGTTGATGGTATGCACATTCGCTTGTTATTAATAACCTTTTTCTTACAATTCTTTCCAGAAGTAATTAAAGAAGGACATTTGTATATTTTAGAAACACCGTTATTTAGAGTACGAAACAAAAAAGAAACCATTTATTGTTATTCAGAAGAAGAAAAGCAAGATGCGATAAACAAACTAAGAGGAAAACCAGAAATAACTCGATTTAAGGGGTTAGGGGAGATTTCTCCTAACGAATTTGTCCATTTTATAGGAGATGATATTCGTTTAGACCCAGTAATGTTAGACAAAGAAATGTCGATAGAACAAATGTTAGAGTTCTATATGGGTAAAAATACTCCAGACAGACAAAAGTTTATTATTAACAACTTAAAGGTTGAGTTAGATTTAGTAGAAGAAAATTAATATGAAAATAGCAGCAAAGTTTTTTGACATCATATCAATTCTTTTCGGTATAATATTAGTACTATGGTTTACACAGATAGACTATAGTAACTTATCATTCGAAAACAATATTTCTCCTTATTTAGGAATTTTTACAGCATTACTATTCATATTTGTAATGCAGTTTGCTAAGAGAAATCAAAAGAATAAGAGATAAAATTACCCCTAAACATAAACGTTTAAACATTCATACATGAGTGAAGAAAACAATAAGTACGAACATGACGAAGAACTAAATAAACCTGTTGAAAGTACAGAAACCATTACCAAGGTAACAGGTATGTACAAAGAATGGTTTTTAGACTATGCTTCATATGTAATTTTAGAACGTGCAGTGCCATCAATGGAAGATGGGTTTAAACCCGTGCAACGTCGTATTATGCATTCAATGAAAGACTTAGATGATGGACGCTATAATAAAGTAGCAAACATTGTAGGTCACACAATGCAGTATCACCCTCACGGAGATGCATCAATTGCCGATGCCATGGTACAAATGGGGCAAAAGGAGTTGCTAATCGATATGCAAGGTAACTGGGGTAACATTTTAACAGGAGACCGTGCAGCGGCTTCTCGTTATATTGAAGCACGTTTGTCTAAATTTGCGTTAGATGTTGTTTTCAATGCCAAAACTACTGAATGGCAAGCCTCGTATGACGGACGTAAAAAAGAACCTGTAAACTTACCTGTAAAGTTTCCGTTACTATTAGCTCAAGGAGCAGAAGGTATTGCTGTAGGATTATCAACCAAAATATTACCGCATAACTTTAACGAGTTAATAGATGCTTCTGTAAAATATTTAAAAGGTAGAAGTTTTACGATTGTACCCGACTTTTTAACTGGAGGAATAGCAGATGTTACCAATTATAACGATGGTAAACGAGGAGGAAAAGTAAGAGTACGAGCAAAAATATCGGCACTTGATAAAAAAACGTTGGTAATTACTGAAGTGCCTTTTGGTACTACCACATCATCATTAATTGATAGCATTTTAAAAGCGAACGATAAAGGTAAAATTAAGATCAAACGTATTGAAGATAATACAGCAGCCAATGTTGAAATTTTAGTGCACCTGCCAGCTAATGTATCGCCAGATAAAACAATTGATGCCTTATACGCTTTTACCAGTTGTGAAAATTCAATTTCTCCACTGTGTTGTATTATTGAGGATAATAAGCCTGTGTTTATTGGAGTAACAGAAGTTCTAAAAAAATCAACAGACTTTACAGTAGAGTTACTTAAACGTGAATTAGAAATTCAATTACATGAATTAGAAGAACAATGGCATTTTGCTTCTTTAGAACGTATTTTTATTGAGAATAGAATTTACCGTGATATTGAAGAAGTAGAAACTTGGGAAGGAGTAATTGAAGCAATTGATCTAGGGTTAAAACCGCATACTAAGCATTTAAAAAGAGAAGTAACCGAAGAAGATATTGTTCGTTTAACAGAAATAAGAATTAAGAAAATCTCTAAATTCGATATTGACAAAGCAAAACAATTTATTGAGAGTTTAGAAGAGAAAATAGCTGAGGTTAAACATCATTTAGATAATTTAATTGATTTTGCAATAGACTATTTTAAAGAGTTAAAAGCAAAATACGGAAAAGGAAAAGAGCGTAAAACAGAAATCCGCATTTTTGATGATATCGTAGCTACCAAAGTAGTTATGCGTAACTCAAAACTTTATGTAAATAGAGAAGAAGGATTTATAGGAACATCGCTACGAAAAGACGAGTACGTTACCGATTGTGCAGATATTGATGATGTTATAGTGTTTAGAGAAGATGGTTCAATGGTAGTGACGAAAGTAGATTCTAAAACCTTTGTAGGAAAAGGAATTATTCATGTTGCAATATTCAAGAAAAAAGATAAACGTACAGTTTACAACATGATATATCGTGATGGAGCGAAAGGACCTTCATATATGAAGCGTTTTAACGTTACATCAGTTACTCGTGATAAAGAGTACAACTTAGCCAACGGAGATTCAAAATCAAAAGTATTATACTTTACAGCTAACTCTAATGGAGAAGCTGAGGTAGTAACTATTTTACTTAGAGCAGTAGGAAGTGTTAAAAAATTAAAATGGGATATTGATTTTGCAGATTTAGCCATAAAAGGACGTAGTGTTAGAGGAAACTTAGTAACCAAGTACTCAATTAAAAAAGTAGAGTTTAAAGAAGCAGGAGTTTCAACTTTAAAACCTAGAAAAATTTGGTTTGACGATACAGTACAACGTTTAAATGTTGATGGGAGAGGAGAGTTGTTAGGTGAGTTTAAAGCAGAAGATAAAATATTAATAGCAACTCAATCAGGAAAAATCAAAGCAGTATCACCAGATTTAGCGATGCATTTTGAAAATGATATGATTGTATTAGAAAAATGGAAGCCTAATAAGCCAATTTCAGCAATTTATTTTGACGGGGTTAAAGAACGTTATTTTGTAAAACGATTCTTAGTTGAAACACCAGATAAAGAAGAACTTTTTATATCAGAAGATGAAAAATCGAAGTTAGAAATCATAGCTACAGATTATCGTCCTATGGCAGAGGTAATTTTCTCAAAAAGGAGCCTAGAAAAAATAGAAGTGAACTTTGAAGACTTTATAGCAATTAAAGGAATTAAAGCTCAAGGAAATCAATTAACAACAGATAAAATAAGAACAGTAAACTTATTAGAGTCATTACCTTACGAAGAACCAGAAGAGGAAAAAGTAGAGGATATTGAGGTAACTGATGAAGAAGAAATTAAAGAAGAAGCGTTACCTTTGAATGTAGAAGATACTACGCCTAAAGATAAAACGTTTGTAGAGTCTAAAGAAGATAAAGCAAAAAAAGCATTAGAAAGAGCACTTCAAAAGAAGAAAAAAGATAAAGACGACGAAAGTCAAACAGCATTATTTTAATGGATAAGTTTTTACCATATCGTTTTAACCTAGATACCTTTTTTGGAGCATTAGGGTATATTATAGTCGTATTCTTAGTGTCTTGGGGTATTTCTAGGTTGGTAAGAGCGATTATTTGGCAACTTATTAAAAGCAAGAAAGAAGATCGTTTTGGTAGAACAAGTATTCAATTTTTACGTAATTCAGTATCGTTTGTAATTGGACTTTTAAGTGTCATTTATGTAATTATGGCGGTGCCTGCTTTTAGAAGTAAAGCGACTTTAATTTTTTCTGGAGCCGGTATTTTAGCCGCTATTATAGGTTTTGCTGCACAAGCAGCACTGTCTAACTTAATAGCAGGAGCTTTCATAGTTATATTCCGCCCCTTTAGAGTGGGAGACTATATTAAACTGGATGAAACTAGAGTTGGTATTGTTGAAGACATAACGTTGAGACATACTGTAATAAATAACTTTGAGAATAAGCGGTTAATTATACCCAATTCGGTAATTAGTACAGATTCTATTTTAAATCATACCATAGAAGACTCTCATGTATTAAGTTTTAACAATTTTAAAATAGGATTAAAAGCAGATATTGATTTAGCAAGAAAAATTATACAAGAAGAAGCTGTTAAGTTACCAACTGTTATTGATTATCGTACACCAGACCAGGTGATTAGTGATGTGCATCAGGTAGATGTTCGTGTTATTGATATATATCCAGACCATATTCATATGCGTGCTTATGTATGGTTAAACGAACCGTTTCAAGAATTTAAAACTAAATGTGCTTTAAAAGAAGCTGTGCATAAACGCTTTCTATTAGAAGGTGTACATTTACCAATACCAATCAATATAAATGAGATAATTAAAAGAGTAAACTAAAAAAATATTCTTTATGGGAGGAGGTGAGTAGTTTGTATATTTTTATAGGTAGTATAAAAAGAATTTTTACCCCTTAAAAATAAATCCTAGTCCTAACCTACTTAAAAACTTCTTTTCAAATTCCCAAAAAAACTTAAATTGTCCAAATAACCAACCAATTAAGGGTAATGTTGTTTGGTAAATAGGAAAAACTAGTAGAATTCTTAAAGGATAATATAACCAAGGATTTAAGGTTTCAGGAGATAACCCTAGCAAATTTGTAATAGGTTTAGCAACCCAAGCTGCAAATGATCCATTTATAGCAAAAACTATAAAAATAGCAGTTAAAGCCCAATTGCTTTTTATACCCCAACGATGTTTAAGTTTTTCCATAAGTACTAATATGCTGCAAAAATAACCAAAAGAAAAGGGGGAAACAAATGTTTCCCCGTTCATTATAAATTATAGCAAAATAAAATTATTTTTTTCCAAACACACCACCTAAAAGTCCACCTAAAAGTCCTCCTGATTTTTGTTGATTATTACCAGCGTTACCTAAAATCATTCCAGCTACATCATCAACAATACTACCATCTCCATCAGCATCAAGTATCTGTTCTAAGAAGCTTTGTTCTTTTTGAGTAGAGTTACCGCCTAGTAAACCACCTAGAAGTCCACTTAAATCACTTGAATTATTTACATTTTCTTGACGAGATTGCTTACCAAGTAACCCCATTAAAATAGGAGCAGCAGTTTTCAAAATATCAGCAACAGCACCAGTATCCATTCCTGCTTTTTGACCAATAACTTGTTCAACTCCTTGCTGTTTATTTCCTAAAACATGACCTAAAATTTTACCACCGTCTTGTAAAACATCAGAATTTACACCACCATTAAATAAATCACCTAAATTATCTAAGATTCCACCATCATGCTTATTTAATGCGTTCTTTAAACTTTCAGCACCTTGAGGAGTGGCAGCATTTCGTTGCATTGCTTTCATTAAAACAGGTAATGCCATTGTTAGTACACTACTAGTTTTATTAGTGTCTTGCCCAGTTGATCCGGCAACACCAGATATAATTGTTTTTCCTATATCGCTATTTAATAAATCTAAAATTCCCGTCATTTTGTTATTTTAATAAAATTAGTACTCAGTTTATAATAATTGGACACAAGATACGAACTGAAGGTCACTTTTTTTAAATATTTCTTTATACCTTACGGCCAGTTAAAAAATAATAGATTTATAGATTATATGAAGAGACTTGCACTACACTGGCAAATTTTAATAGGAATGATTTTAGGTGTCTTATTTGGGTTAGTGATGACCTTTACAGACAATGGAGCATCATTTGTATCGGACTGGATAAAGCCTTTTGGAACAATTTTCGTAAAATTATTAAAACTAATAGCAGTACCGTTAATTATTGCTTCTCTAGTAAAAGGAATTTCTGATTTAAAAGATATTTCAAAATTTAAAAACATTGGTATACGTACCATATTAATTTATATAGGTACTACGGTAATAGCAATAACAGTAGGGTTAGTATTGGTAAATGTTGTACAGCCTGGAGAAGGAATTTCAGAAGATACAATAGCTAAATTAACAGCAGATTACGCAAACAGTGAAGGGGTACAAGCTAAAATAGTAGAAGCGAGTAAACAAAAAGAAAGTGGTCCACTTAAGTTTTTGGAAGATATGGTTCCAGATAATGCTATACAAGCAATGAGTAATAATAAAGCAATGTTACAAGTAATTTTCTTTACTATTATTTTAGGAATATCAATGTTATTAATAGGAGAAAAAAAGGCTACACCATTAAAAAACTTTTTTGATTCGTTAAATGAAGTTGTGTTAAAAATGGTTGATTTAATCATGTTAACAGCACCTTTTGCGGTATTTGCATTATTAGCAAATGTTGTGGTTACTTCTAATGATCCTGATTTATTGTTAGCATTATTAAAATATGGAGCAACTGTTATTGGAGGTTTATTATTAATGGTAGCACTTTATATGGTTTTAATAAGTGTATTTACCAAAAAGAACCCATTATGGTTTTTAAAACAAATAAGTCCAGCACAATTATTAGCGTTTTCAACAAGTTCTAGCGCGGCAACATTACCAGTTACGATGGAACGAGTAGAAGAACATATTGGAGTAGATAAAGAAGTATCGAGTTTTGTGTTACCAGTAGGAGCTACTATTAATATGGACGGTACTAGTTTATATCAAGCAGTAGCAGCAGTATTTATATCACAAGCTTTAGGTTTCGATTTAACTTTTGTTGATCAACTCACAATTATTTTAACGGCTTTATTAGCCTCAATAGGTTCAGCAGCTGTGCCAGGAGCAGGAATGGTAATGTTAGTAATCGTATTAGAATCAGTTGGTTTTCCAGCAGATAAATTAGCCATAGGTTTGGCATTAATTTTTGCAGTTGATAGACCTTTAGATATGTGTAGAACAGTTATCAATGTAACGGGTGATGCTACAGTATCAACTTTAGTAGCGAAGTCTGTAGGCAAGTTAGGAAAACCACACCCACATGAATGGGATGAACATTATGATGAAGTAAAATAAACTTGTATGCTTACAGTAAAATCACCTATAGTTTCTGTTGATTGGTTGCACGATAATTTAAGTGCAGATAACTTAATAGTTCTAGATGCAACTATTCAGAAAGTAGGAGTCAAAACAGATGATAAAAAAGAAAAACAGCAGATTAAAGATGCTGTTTTCTTTGATTTAAAGAGTGTCTTTTTAGATGTTGAAGCAGAATATCCTAACACAATTCCGTCAGAAAAATATTTTGAAACTGAAGTTCAAAAATTAGGAATAAACAATGATAGCTGTATTGTTGTTTATGATGATTTAGGAGTATACTCATCTCCTAGAGTTTGGTGGTTGTTTAAAGTGTTTGGTTTTGAAAATGTCGCAGTTTTAAACGGAGGTTTACCTGCTTGGAAAGACGCTGGTTATACAGTTGAGTCTAAAAAAGAAAGAGAATTCTTAACAGGGAACTTCAAAGCTAATCTTAATAAGGGTAAAATAAGTGTTACAGAGGAAGTATTAAAAGCTTCTCTTAATAATAAAGTTATATTAGACGCTCGTTCAAAAGGAAGGTTTTATGCTACAGAGCCAGAACCAAGAAAAGATTTAAGAGGAGGTCATATTCCAAATTCTAAAAGCTTACCTTATGCAGAATTGCAATTAAATGGTAAGATGAAATCGAAAGAAGAGCTTCAGAAAATATTTTCAGATATGAATCCGAATAAAGAAGAAATGATTTTTTCTTGTGGATCAGGAATTACAGCATGTATACTTGCTTTAGGAGCTGAAGAGGCAGGAAAAACTAATTATAGTGTATACGACGGTTCTTGGACAGAATGGGCAAGTAGGTTAGATTTGCCTGTTGAAAAATAATAGAAATAAAAAAACCTCTAATTAGAGGCTTTTTTTATTATATCAACTTCTTTACTTCTTGTTTTAAAAAGGAGATTGCAGTATTAGCGGGACTTTCCTGTTGCGAGTAGTCAATTAATACATTTTCACGTAAATCTTTAGCAGTTTCAGAACTTTCTGCTGTGTTTCGAAGTTTAGCTATAATAGCTAATTTAGCTGCTAAAACAGCTTTCCAACTATCATCAGAAATGTATAATTGCTGTACTAAATTATGTTCAAACTCTTGTTCTATATTACCAATTAAAAGTTGGAGGTAGTTATCAGTATCATCTCCTATAGGATTTACTCTTAACAGTAATTTTGATGGGTTGATACGCTCACAAAATAACAACATACGTTCATAAGCTTGTAGCTTTGTGGGTAAACTTTCACGCTTTTTTTCAACTAAAGCATTGAATGTTTTTTCTTTATTGTCTTGTTCAATAAAGCGGCCTAAAATTAAGTAAGCTACGCCGCCAGTTACTAGTGCTGGTAGGGCATAAGCAAGCCCTTCAATAATTTTATCTTCCATAATGCGAATATACGAGTCCTGTTAAAATTGCCAATCCAAAACTTAGTAAAGTTCCAATCAGTACATATTCAGTAAGTTTTCTGTCTTTTGATGCTGTTAAATCTCCAAATCTAAATATAGATTTTGCCGCGAGTAAAAATCCAACACCTGCCCATTGGTTAATCGCGATAAAAACAAAAATTAATATACGTTCTAAAAAACCAATATACTTACCTGCATTGGCTAACGATTGTTCTGTTGATTTATTACCTTTTTCTGGATTCCATTTAGAAATTAATGTATTTATGATAATTGATGAAGTATAAGTGACAAAAATTAAACAAGTAAAAAGTAATAAATTTTGTTGAGTTAAAATAGCATTTATGCTAATTTTAAAAGGAGCATATATATATGTGGCTAAAACCAAAAAGAATATATGTAAAACCTGATCTAAAAAGAAGAATAAACGTTTGTTCTTCTTTCTTTGAAAATATAGTTTTCCAAGATCTACTAAATAATGAGAAATAATTACAAGTAAAAAAACACTCCAGTATGTAGAATTGAATTGTAATAATAATAGTAATAAAATAGCATGAACACCTATGTGAGCATAGAGTTTAATAGATTTTATTTTCTTTTTCTCTTTGTTTTTTACCCAGTTTTTAGGTTGAAACACAAAATCACCTAATAAATGAGCAACGAGTAGTTTTAAAAACAGTATCATATTTTAGTTAGTTTCTGATTCATAAGTTTTCTATAACGTTTTTCTAGTTTCATAATTTCATCAAACCCAGAACGTTTTCTTCGTTCACTAGCGCTACTTTCTGAAATAGCTAGTTTTTTAGCGATAATTTTTTGAGTAGACTCAGGGTTTTGTAGAGACATATTCACAAAAGCAGCTGAGTTGGTTGTCCAATTATCCATTATTAATAAACTTAAGCTTATAGAAACTTCAAACTCGTCGTTAATATCTTCCCAAGGAGTTTTCAAAGCTAAATTTTGCTTTTTAAGTAAATAATCAAAAGCATACCCAGAATTTATAAAAGCTTCACCGTTGGCTTCGGTAATTTTTTCTGTATCAAAATTTTTATTACCGATACCAATGGCTAAACGAATGTCTAAATCTTTTATTTTTTTAATAGTAGATTTTAGCTTAAAAGTAAAAAGAAGAGCTTCTGCAATATTTTCAATTTCAATTTGAAAACTATCTCCTCGAAAAAGCTCCCATGTTTTTGGTGTTTTCCCGATAGTATTGAAGGATTCTTTCATTACAGGAAGCCATGTTTCAGCAGAAACACCACGAGAATTAATAATATCACCAGTAATTACACTTGTCATGTATTCAATTTTTAGTAAAAATAGCTTTTCAAATTGAAAACTCCAAATAATTCGGGTTTTAAAGCGAATATTTTAAAATAAGGGTTATAAGACGAATTATTGTTGATTCGGGTTTTAGCTTGAATTTATAGGATTAAAAATTAGTGAATAAAAAAAAGGATAGAATCTTTAAAAAACCTAAAAGATTGGTTAATTTTCCATTTTTAAAATACTTTCAATTTTATTTCCATTGAATACTTATTTAGAGCAACTTAACGAACCACAGAGAGCAGCTGTTTTACAAAAAGACGGCCCAATGATAATTATAGCAGGAGCAGGATCGGGTAAAACGAGAGTGCTGACTTATAAAATTGCTTATTTAATGGAGCAAGGAGTAGATGCTTTTAACATTTTATCGTTAACATTTACCAACAAGGCTGCCCGTGAAATGAAAGATCGTATTGGTAAAGTAGTGGGGTATAGCGAAGCTAAAAACCTTTGGATGGGAACATTTCACTCAGTTTTTGCACGTATCTTACGTTCAGAGGCTGATCGATTAGGCTATCCGTCAAACTTCACCATTTACGATACACAAGATTCAGTTCGATTGATAACGGCGATTATCAAAGAAATGAATTTAGATAAAGATCGATACAAGCCAAAACAAATTTTAAGCAGAATATCGTCTTTTAAAAACAGCTTAATTACGGTTAGAGCGTATTTTAATAACTCTGATTTACAACAAGCCGATTTAGAAGCAAGTAGACCGAGAACAGGTGATATCTATAAAGAATATGTAGATAGATGTTTTAAGTCAGGAGCGATGGATTTTGACGATTTACTATTGCGTACCAATGAATTATTAGCGCGTTTTCCAGATGTGTTGGCAAAATATCAAGATCGTTTCCGATATATTTTGGTAGATGAGTACCAAGATACCAACCATTCGCAGTATTTAATTGTACGTGCGTTGGCAGATCGCTTTCAGAATATTTGTGTAGTAGGAGATGATTCGCAAAGTATTTACGGATTCCGTGGAGCGAATATTCAAAATATCTTGAACTTCCAGAAGGATTACCCAGATGTAAAAACATTCAAGTTAGAACAAAATTACCGTTCAACAAGTAACATCGTACGCGCTGCGAATAGTGTTATTGATAAGAATAAAACGAAGCTAGATAAAGAAATTTGGACAGCTAACGATGCAGGAGATAGTGTGAAGGTAATGCGTACAATTTCTGATGGAGAAGAAGGACGTTTCGTAGCTCAATCTATTTGGGAAAACCAAATGAATCATCAGTTAACAAGCGATCAATTTGCCATTTTATACCGTACCAATGCACAATCGAGAGCGATAGAAGATGCATTGCGTAAAAAAGATATTAAGTATAAAATTTACGGAGGTATTTCATTCTACCAACGTAAAGAAATTAAAGATTTACTATCGTATTTACGAATTTTAATCAACCCGAATGATGAGGAAGCATTAAAACGTATTATTAACTACCCAGCAAGGGGGATTGGAGCTACAACGTTAGATAAACTAACAATTGCAGCGAATCATTATAAAAAATCAATGTTTGATATTTTAAAGAATATCAATACGGTAGACATTAATCTTAATTCAGGAACCAAAACAAAGTTGCAGAATTTTGTAAACATGATTCAACGTTTTCAAATTGAAGCACAAACAAAAAATGCTTTTGAAATTGCTGATTTGGTAGTTAAACAAACCCAATTAGTCAAAGATTTACAAAAAGATGGAACTCCAGAAGGCGTTAATAAAGTCGAAAATGTTCAAGAACTTTTAAACGGAATAAAAGATTTTATTACCGATAAAATTGAAACAGGAGAAGACGCATCGTTAACTTCATTTTTAGAAGATGTCGCTCTAGCCACTGATTTTGATTCTGATAAGCAAGATGAAGAACCTAGAGTTTCGTTAATGACAATTCACTTATCCAAAGGTTTAGAGTTTCCTTATGTGTACATTGTAGGTTTAGAAGAAAGTTTATTCCCTTCAGCAATGAGTATGAATACTCGCAGTGAATTAGAAGAAGAACGTCGTTTGTTTTACGTAGCGTTAACAAGAGCTGAAAAAGGAGCGTATTTGACCTATGCACAAACACGTTATCGTTGGGGTAAATTAACTGATGGTGAGCCAAGTAGATTTTTAGAAGAAATAGATGAGCAATATTTAGAGTATTTAACGCCAAAAGTACCTGAACCATCAGTAAATAGGTTTATTGATGCTAGTTTGTTTGAAGACGATTCCCCAAAAAAAATACGTTTTCAAAAACCAATTCAAAAGAAAAGAAAAGAGTTCTTAGCGAAGAAAGAAAAAACAAATATGGTTCCTCCAAAAAGTAAAATGAAGAAGGTTTCAGAAATGAGCCCAAAAATGAATTTGTTTGATGGAGAAATCACTGTAGGAAACGTAGTAGAACATAACCGTTTTGGCACTGGAAAAGTAGTAGCTTTAGAAGGTAAAGGACCCAATAAAAAAGCAGAAATAGAGTTTAGTACCGTAGGTAAAAAGAAATTATTGTTACAATTTGCAAAATTGAAAGTAATCGGGTAGTTAATTCATAATAATTACCTATTTTGCATAGATAAAATATAGAGAAATGACGTTTGATTTAGAATACAATTCGAAAAGATCCAAATTAATTATCCCAGAATATGGGAGGCATATACAAAAGCTAGTGAATCATTGTATCGCTTTAGAAGATAAAGAAGAACGAAATACAATGGCTAAAGCTATTATTGATGTAATGGGTAATTTACAACCTCACTTACGTGATGTGCCTGATTTTAAGCATAAACTTTGGGATCAGTTACATATAATGGCAGATTTTCAGTTAGATGTTGATTCTCCTTACGAAACACCTTCAAAGGAAGAGTTACAAGAATCTCCTGAGCGATTGCCATATCCAAAATCAGCATCAAAGTATCGTTTTTATGGTACAAATATTCAAACCATGATTGATGTTGCTTTAACATGGGAAGAGGGAGATATGAAAGAAGCTTTGGTATTCACCATTGCTAATCATATGAAAAAATGCTATTTAAACTGGAACAAAGACACAGTTGAAGACAGTGTTATTTTCGATCATTTATATGAGCTGTCTGAAGGAAAAATAGATATTCGAGATATTGATGAGGACTTAACAGATAGCAAAAGCCTGTTAAGAAAACGTAGCGGACAAGGACAGCACAAATCAAAAGGAAAAACAAATACTAAATACAGAAAAAAGTAAATGGCATCATTTAAAATAGAAGGAGGTCACAAATTAAAAGGAACAATAACACCGCAAGGAGCAAAAAATGAAGCATTACAGGTAATATGTGCGGTGTTGTTAACGTCAGAAAAAGTAATTATAAACAATGTTCCTGATATTATTGATGTTAATAAACTGATTTTTATTTTAGGAGAATTAGGAGTTAAAATAGAAAAATTATCTAAAAACTCATATAGTTTTCAAGCAGACGATATCAATTTAAAATATCTAGAGTCACCAGAATTTAAAAGAGATGGAAGCTCTTTAAGAGGGTCTATTATGATTGTTGGTCCGTTATTGGCTCGTTTTGGAAAAGGATATATTCCTCGACCAGGAGGCGATAAAATAGGACGTCGTCGTCTAGATACTCACTTTGAAGGATTCATCAATTTAGGAGCAAAATTCCGATATAATCGTGAAGAATATTTCTACGGTGTAGAAACAGAAACAGGATTAGTAGGAGCAGAGATGTTGCTAGATGAAGCTTCGGTAACTGGTACAGCAAATATTATTATGGCTGCAGTATTAGCCAAAGGAACCACAACAATATATAACGCAGCTTGTGAGCCTTACATTCAGCAATTATCAAAAATGCTGAACTCAATGGGAGCAAAAATTACTGGAGTAGGATCTAATTTACTCACTATTGAAGGAGTGGAAACTCTAAAAGGCTGTGAACATACTATATTGCCAGATATGATTGAGATTGGTAGTTGGATAGGTATGGCTGCTATGACACGTTCGGAATTGACAATTAAGGATGTAAGTTGGGATGATTTAGGACAAATTCCTAATGTATTTAGAAAACTTGGAATTCAATTAGAAAGAAAGGGAGACGATATTTACATACCAGAGCAAGAAAGCTACGAAATTCAAAGTTATATTGACGGGTCAGTATTAACTGTAGCAGATGCACCATGGCCTGGGTTTACACCAGATTTATTGAGTATTGTATTGGTAGTTGCCACACAAGCAAAAGGAACCGTACTAATTCACCAAAAAATGTTTGAAAGCCGTTTATTCTTTGTTGATAAATTAATCGATATGGGGGCTAAGGTAATTTTATGCGATCCTCATAGAGCTACAGTAATAGGTCATGACTTTAAATCGCAGTTGAAGGCAACAAAAATGACCTCTCCAGATATCCGTGCAGGTATCTCATTATTAATAGCAGCACTTTCAGCAAAAGGGACAAGTATTATTAATAATATTGAACAGATAGATAGAGGTTACGAAGATATCGAAGCACGTTTAAAATCTATCGGAGCAAAGATTGAACGAATTGATAGTTAAACTAGCTAGAGTTAAAGTTGTAGAAATCTCTCAGTGAACTAAAAGTTTGTTGAGAGATTTTTTTAAATCTAGTTCATATTTTACTACTTGAGTTTTTTAATAAGAACAACTAACTTTTTTATACAGTATAAAGTTTTAAATTTGAAGGTCACTTTTTTTAGTTATCATACTTTGTTCTTACTCTAATGCTATTTCAGGATGAAACATGAATAAGGAATAAACACTTTCTTATATAACAGAGATTTTTTTGTAGTATGATTTGTTATTTGTACCTTCAAACTTTGAAAAAGCAAAAGTAATCCTCACTACATTCCTTTTATTTTTTTAATAGAGCTAAGAGTACACTACGCATAGGTGTAAAAGTGTATTGTCGTGGTTTATGTGTTCGGAAACACAAAGAGTAATTGTAAAAAAGTAACTACTAAAAATCTAAATAAATAATTATGACAAAGACAGAAAATAATAGGAAAGGGGTAATAGGTATTACCCAACAAGCAAGTTTAATAGATAAGAATATTGGTTCGTATAAAGAGCATTTTATAAACGAACATTTTGGATACACCGTAAAATTATCTAACGGAGTAATTCGTATACCAAGAAAAACCGCTGAGGATTATGAGGTACAAAAAGGAATTGTTACTAATGAAAGAATAAAAGAAATAGCTAAAACCTATACATATCAAGAGATATAATTTATTTTAAAAGTTCGTTAAACAGAAAACCATAACATTTTGTTGTGGTTTTCTATTTTTTAAGCTTATTTTGATGATTATTTTGTTCGCTAATACTTAGTTAATCATCGCCCAAAATAAAAAACTAAAGCATCATTTAAAAAGTAAAGTATTCTATGTATGCTTTTACTTTATAATGTGGAAAATTGTTAGTTTATAAATAAAATTTATAGAGTAATGGTTTGAGGGAAAAAGAATCACGGTTTAAAATAATATCCGAAATTGTTAAATTTATTTGCCTTAAGTTTGTTTTTTGAAAAATAATTAATGGTTTTTGCTATAGCAGGGTTTTGTAAGCTGTGCCTAGAGTAAGCTAAACCTACTTCTCTATAATAACGAGGGCCTTTATACGGCCTAGTTTCAAAACCATACCAACCATCAATAAAATACTCAGGTAAAAAAGTTAAACCTAAACCCGCCATTAATAAAGTTAAAGTTTCAGTTTTTGTACTACAATTACCTACAGTATTAATAGTTTTATTAGCAAAATTTAGGATAGAAATACATTGTTTATGAGCTTCACAAGGAGGACAATGAATGAAGTTTTCATCTTTTAAATCTGCTACCAAATCAATTTCGTTTTTGGCTAATAATTTATGTCCATTGGGAATACATAATAAATAATCTTCTTGCCATAGTGGTAAAAACAAATCTTCTTCTTTCTTCCATTCTTTAACTAATAAATTAATCTCATTATTTTCATTACAATGATTTACTGTCCAAAATACATTACTATTTAATTCATTAACCTTTTTTATAAATTGTAGTTTGTATTCTTGTGGTAAACTATCTGCAATACCAATTTTAACCTCATTTTTAAACGCACTTTTTGTAAATATGTTAGGTAAATCATTTAATTCATTTAAAATTCTTTTAGCTATGGGGTATAGGTAGTGTGCTTCGTTTGTAGGCTCGACACCTCGTTGATGTCTTTTAAATAAAGTACAATTCATTTTACTCTCAAATAATTTTATTCCGTTAGAAATATTAGGTTGAGAAACAAAACATTTATTGGCCGCACGTGTAAGGTTTTTTTCTTCATATACAGCAATAAAAAACTTTAATAAACGCTCTTCCATTATAATTATAAATTATGATTAAGATACAAAAATAGTATTTTGAGTAGTTTTTTTTGAAATGTACCTTTGTAAAATCTAATAAAATAGTTAGCTAGTAGTAAAGTTGAATTTAAATTAGTATAAAAAATAATTATAACAAAGGAATGATTTATGGAAGATAAAAAATTAGTAGTTATTACTGGAGCTAGTTCTGGTTTTGGGTTAGAAATGGCTAAAATGTTTGCAGAAGACGGATACCCTCTTTTATTATTAGCAAGAAGGGTAGAAAAGATGGAGGCTTTAAACTTACCTAATACCTTGTGTAAAAAAGTTGATGTAACTGATAAAACGGGATTAGAAAAAGCAATAAGAGCGGCTGAAGCTGTTTATGGAGAAACTGATTTATTGATAAATAATGCAGGGGTTATGTTATTAGGATCCATTGAAACACAAAATGCCAATGAATGGCAAAAAATGTTAGATGTTAATGTAATGGGAGTGATGCATGGTATGCAAACGGTAATACCAAGTATGAAGGCTCGTAAAGGTGGAACTATAATAAATTTGTCATCTATGGCAGGCTATCAAGCTTTTGAAAATCATGCAGCATATTGTGCTAGTAAGTTTGGTGTTCGTGGGTTAACACAAACAGCGAGATTAGAGTTATCTCCCTTTAACGTGCGAGTAATAACAATTGAACCTGGTGCGGTTAAAACAGAATTGCTCGAGCATACTACGGATGATACAATAATTAAAGGATATAATGAGTGGAAAGAGAGTGTAGGAGCTGTTAATATTACTGCTAAAGATGTTGCTAAGACTATAAAGTTTGCATATGAGTTACCACAATCTGTGTTGTTAAGAGAAATTGTTATTTGCGATACTATGCAAGATGCTTAGTCTTTTCTTTTAGGGTAACATTATTTTAGAATGAGATAATAAAATATAATATGCAATAAAAAAAACCACAACATTTTGTTGTGGTTTTTTTATATCTATGGTAAGTAAAGCTTTTATGATTTTAAGCTACCTGTCATATCTTCTGGTTTTACCCATTCGTCATACTGTTCTGGAGTTACGTATCCTAAACGTACTGCTTCTTCTTTTAAAGTAGTTCCGTTTGCGTGTGCTGTATTTGCAATCTCAGCAGCTTTGTAATATCCAATTTTAGTATTTAATGCCGTAACTAACATTAATGAGTTATTTAATAACTCAGTGATTCTTGTTTGGTTTGGTTCAATACCAGCAGCACAGTTTACATCAAACGATACACAAGCATCCCCAATTAATTGAGCCGATTGTAATACGTTAGCTGCCATCATAGGTTTAAAAACGTTTAATTCGTAGTGACCTTGAGTACCACCAACAGTTACCGCAACATCGTTACCCATTACTTGTGCACAAACCATAGTCATAGCTTCTGCCTGAGTTGGGTTTACTTTTCCTGGCATAATAGAAGATCCTGGTTCATTCGCAGGAATAATGATTTCTCCAATTCCTGAACGAGGTCCGGAAGCCATTAAACGAATATCATTTGCTATTTTATTTAATGAAACGGCTAATTGTTTTAGCGCTCCGTGAGTTTCAACTAATGCGTCATGAGCAGCTAAAGCTTCAAATTTATTTTCAGCAGTTATAAATGGTAATCCTGTAAACTCAGCAATGTATTTAGCAACTAACACATCGTAACCAGCAGGTGTATTTAATCCAGTTCCTACCGCTGTTCCACCCAACGCTAATTGTGCTAAATGTGCTAAGGTGTTTTTTAAAGCGTTTAACCCGAAGTTTAATTGAGCAACATATCCAGAAAACTCTTGACCTAAGGTTAGGGGAGTAGCATCCATTAAATGTGTACGCCCAATTTTCACCACATCTTTAAAAGCTTCAGCTTTTGTTTGTAAAGTATCACGCAATTGTTCAACACCAGGAATGGTTACTTCTACAATTTTTTTGTAGGCAGCAATGTGCATTCCAGTAGGGAAGGTATCGTTAGAAGATTGCGATTTGTTTACATCGTCGTTTGGTTGGATGGTTTTTTCACCTTCACCAATTACATTCCCAGCGATTTCGTGAGCACGGTTAGCAATAACTTCGTTTACATTCATGTTAGATTGTGTACCAGAACCTGTTTGCCAGATTACTAATGGGAATTGGTCGTCGTGCTTTCCAGCTAATATTTCATCACATACTTGTGCAATCAAATCACGTTTTTCAGTAGCTAATACACCTAACTCAGCGTTAGTGAAAGCAGCTGCTTTTTTTAAGTATGCAAATCCATATACAACTTCTAATGGCATAGAGGCAGCAGGACCAATTTTAAAATTGTTACGAGAACGCTCGGTTTGTGCTCCCCAATATTTATCAGCAGGAACTTCTACTTGTCCCATTGTATCTTTCTCAATTCTATATTTTGTCATTTGGAATGATTTAAAATGCTTAAAATTAATGATGTTCAAAATTACAAATTCTAATAGTTTTTAATAGTGATTTTTATCAGATTTTATTGGAGGAAAAGAAAAATAGTTATAATTTTGTGGCATAACAATTATTAATAAGAAACAAATGTTAGATTTTTCAGAATTTTCAGGATTGGTATTATTCATGTTTATTTTTACAGCTGGATTTTGGTTGTTAATTTTCTTATTAACATTTGTAGTTCCTTACTGGATTGGTGGAACTATCTGGGAAAACATGAAGTTGAAAAGAGAAGCTAAAAAAGCTGCTGAAGAAGGTAAGTAAGCTTTTAATATGATATAATAAAAAAGCTCGCAATTTTGCGAGCTTTTTTATGTATAAAATAGAAAGCTTATCTTTTCATTAAGTATTTATTAAAACTTTTTCCGTTTATTTTAGTGTATTTAGAGTCTATATCAAAAGCTACTTCCATTCCAGTAATATCAAACTCTCCTGATACTTTTGTGTATTTAATATTTAAGTCTTCTTCAAACTTTACATTTCTAAATGATACACCATCTTTAAATTCGGTATATTTAAAAATAGCACTTTCATTGAAAACAGAGTTTTTAAAGCTTACAAAACGGTTAAAATCTGCATACTTAAATGTAGCTGGTTCCTCAAAAGAGGTGTTTTCGAAAGTAATATCTCTATCAAATTTTGCGTACTTAAATGTTGAGTCACCTTTAAATTTAGTGTTAGAAAAGTTTGTGTTTCTCTCAAAATTTGAATATTTAAACATCGCTTTTTGTTCAAAAGTACAATCTTTAAATACAACAATATCTTCAAAATTAGCAACAAAAGTATATCCACTTTTCTCATGAGGAATGTAGGCTAAAACATCATCATCAAAAACACAATTTACAAAAGAAACTTTATTTGTAATTTGTTTTTCAACGGTGTTAGATCCTCCATTATTCCACCAACTTTTTCTTTTAGGTAATTTAGGTAACGCTTCATTCATAAAAGTAAAGTCTAATGTACCTTTAATAGTAGTGTTAGAAATTTCTATTGCTTTTCCGTTTTTAACATCTCTCATAATGTCAGATGCATTTATAACTTTTTGAGCAAAAGCAGTTGAAAAGCAAAGTAAAAGTCCTGTAATAGTAACTATAATTTTCATTTTTAATGGTTTTTTAAGTTCTATATAAAAGACAACTAACTTTTGGTTTTTGTGACACTTAAAAAAAAACAGTATTTAGTTTCCTAAATACTGTTAGTATATTTTCTTAAAAGAGGATATTAGTTTACTGAGTCACTTAAACCAGCACCAGCTTTAAATTTAACTACGTTTTTAGCAGCAATTTTTATTTCTTTTCCTGTTTGAGGGTTTCTACCAGTTCTAGCAGCTCTCTTAGAAACAGACCAAGTTCCCCATCCAACTAAAGCAACTTTATCACCTTTCTTTAAAGTATTAGTTACGTTAGTAGTTAAAGAATCTAATGCAGCTTTAGCGGCAGCTTTAGAAATTCCTGCATCAGCAGCCATCGCATCGATTAAATCTGATTTGTTCATAATTTAAATAGATTTTAAAATTAATTAATATTTTTTTGCTTCAATAGCTCAACAAATATAGACGGAACGCGAGATTGTGCAAGATTTGACTTGAAAAAAATACTCTTTTGTTAATAAGTTACCTTAAATTGTTAATAACCACTCATCTTTTTTTGTTAAAAACGCTAAAACCCCATGGATAAAGGGCTAGAGAACTTTTGCATCTTTTTCGAATTGAAAACCGTTTAATAAACTCTGAACATCCATTAACTTTTTACCAGAAATTTTAATTTGATGAATATTTAAGTAACCATCTGTAACAGCAATTTTTAACTCCTTTTTAGTGGTAACGATAGCACCAACCTCAAGATTATGAGAAGTAGGGGCTTTACTAACTCCGTATATTTTAGCAGAAAGTTCATCATCTCCATTTACAATGGTAGTCCAAGCAGCAGGATATGGATTTAATCCGCGAATATGATTATAAATATCATTTAAAGATTTAGACCAATCTATCTTACAGTTATGAGGGTACAATTTTGGAGCAGATTTCTCTTCTAATTCAGGTTGTTTAGTAGTTGTAACATCTCCTTTAGCAATTAAGTCTAAAGTTTCAGCAACTAGTTTAGCTCCTAAGTGCATTAATCTGTCGTGTAACTCACCAACAATTTCATCTCCTTTAATAGTTACCTCATTTTGTAATATGATTTCTCCTGTATCAATTTTACCATCAATAAAGAAAGTAGTAACACCTGTTTTCGTTTCGCCATTTATAATTGCCCAATTAATAGGTGCAGCACCACGATATTCTGGTAATAATGAAGCATGTAAATTAAAAGTACCATATTCTGGTAGTGCCCAAACGGATTTAGGTAACATTCTAAAAGCAACAACTACTTGTAAGTTAGCATCCCACTTTTTTAAATCTTTTTGGAATTCTTCGTTCTTTAAGTTTTTGGGTTGAAGAATAGGCAGGTTTTGAGAAAGTGCATATTTTTTTACAGCAGATTGATTAAGCTTACGACCTCTACCAGCAGGTTTATCTGGAGCAGTAATAACTCCTACTACATTATAATCATTCTCCACTAAATGCTGTAAAATAGTAGCAGCAAAATCAGGAGTTCCCATAAAAACGATGCGTAAATCTCTCATTTATTTTAAAAAGTATTTATTGTTTTTTGTGTGTATTTTTTCTTCGGAAAGAAGCTCTCGCAAAAGTATTAAAATGTTCGTTTCTTTTTCATTTAATAGCGAGCAGATTTCAGTAACTGTATAGGTTTTTTCTTTTTGTAAGTTAGAAAGAATATCTTTTTGGCTTATACTAGTTTTGTTTTTTCTTTGCAAACAAACATCACAGATTCCACAACTTTGAGAGCTGTGTTCACCAAAATAGGAAAGAAGTTGTACGCTTCTACAAACCGAATTGTTTTCTATAAACTGAAGTAAGTCTCTATTTTTTTGTTTTTTCTGTTTAATGTATTGTTTAATGTTTAGAGAAATTCGGTTGATGGTTTTATCATCTTCTCTAGGGTGTAAAAAGAAAAGTTCCGAATTGTTAGTAGCTTTTGTATAAGCTATTAATTCTTTTTGAGCTAACTTTTCTAAAGTATTGATTACGAACCAAGAGGTAGTACCTAGCTTTTTAGCAATGTAAAATTCATCAATTTTTACAGGGTTTTCAAAAATGCCACCATACATACGTAAAATTTGTTGGACAAAATTTTTAATTTGGGAGTTTTGATTTGTATGTGATATAACTTGTTTGTTTGAGGCTAAAAACTGAACTGTAGATTTTTGTTGGAAGCTATGATTTAATTCAATAATGCCATTATTATTGAGTATTTGAAGAGCATTGAATGTTTTATTGGGGATGAAATTATACTTATTACAAAAAGCTAAAAAATTAAAATCGAAAGCAGTTTCGATTAATTCACCTTTTGCAATTTGAAAATGTTGATATAGTTTTTGGTGAATAGTTTTTATTTCATCAATGGTTGGTAATGATTTTTCAAGTAATTCACTACTTAAAGAAATATCACTATCGTTAGTTAATACTACAGGGAAAGACTTTACTCCATCACGTCCACCACGACCCGCTTCTTGAATGTAGTTTTCAATAGAAAAAGGTAGGTTAAGATGAATAACAACTCGAACGTTGGGTTTGTCTATTCCCATACCAAAAGCATTGGTAGCAACTATAATTGGAGTTTTCTCTGTCATCCAATTATCAAAAGCTAACTTTTTTTCTACAGGAGAAAGACCTCCATGGTAAAAAGAACTTTTAAATCCATTAGCATTTAAGTAACTGCTAATTTCTTTCGTTTTACTACGAGTATTTACATATATAATTGAAGGAGCTTTTGTTTTAGTAAAAATCTGATTGAGCTTACCAAGCTTGTCTTCAGTTTTAAAAATTTGATAGGCTAAATTCTCTCTAAAAAAAGATTTTTTGAAAACGGTAGGTTTTTCTAATTCAAGAGAAGAAACAATATCTGAAATTACTTTTTGAGTTGCCGTAGCTGTTAAAGCAATTATAGGGGTTGTTGGTAGTAACTCTTTTAAAACAGTAATCTCTTGATAAGAAGGACGGAAATCGTGCCCCCATTCAGAAATACAATGTGCTTCATCAATAGCTATTAAGTTTACATTTAGTTGCTTTATTTTTTCTTGAATAAAACGAGATTGCAACCGTTCAGGTGAAATGTATAAAAACTTAGTATTTCCAAACCGAATATTATCAAAAAGTGTAATAATATCGTCTTGTGAGCTTCCAGAAGATATTAAAGTAGCTTTTATGCCTTTATCAATAAGATTAGCAACTTGATCTTGCATTAAGGCAACTAAGGGAGAAACTACTATACAAACTCCTTCCTTAACCAATGCGGGTACTTGAAAACAAATAGACTTTCCACCTCCTGTAGGAAGTAAAGCAACAACATTGTTTCCTGTTAAAACTTCAGTAATTATTTCTTGTTGAGGTTTTCTAAAAGAAGTATAGCCCCAATAATGTTTTAATATTTGTAGCGATTTATCATACATCGTGTTTTAACGAATGTAAAATAAAATCACAGCGCTCTTGTACCGAACCAAAAGGAACATCAATAATATTATAGCCTACTTCCTCGTAAGCTTCTTTTAAAAAGGTATCTATTTTCACTGATTGCTCGAAGGTTTCATAACGTTCGTTGTCAGATTTATAAATAGCCTCCCAAGGAGCGCACATAAATACTTTATTGTATAAATATTTATTGCTTTTTTTAATAAAAACATCTGGGTAGTCAGAACCTAAATAATTCATATAAGCGTGTACATCAGGAATCCCTCTATCAAAAAAGATAATCTCAGCATCACTTTGGTGAGCTTCTAAGTACTGTTGCTCTCTTCCTTCTAATAATAGTTGGCTAAATAATAAAGGTTGCTCTAAAAAAAGTTGATCAATACCATCTTTTTGAGCTTTAAGTGTAACCTCTCTTGAAATCTCTGGCATACATTCATATCCACGTCTAATAAATTCTCTTAAAATAGAGGATTTACCTGTACCAGGACCACCTATTAAAACTATTTTTTGTTGCATGGGGCAAAAATAAAAGTTTCAAGTTATAAATATAATAAATAGTGTAATTTTGTGCATCATCACTACATGCTTTAAATTTTTGATGAGTTTTTATAAAATAGTAATTTCTGAGTTATGCAAGATAGAGAAGCTTTTTACGCAAAATTAAAATCACAATTAGAAGATACCACAACGTTTCCAGCTAAGTATTTATATAAATTTATTGTTCCTACTGATGGTAGTCAGGAGAAAGAAGTACAAGACTTATTTAATAATGCTGGAGCAGTTATCAATACAAAAAAATCTAAAACAGGAAAATACGTAAGTGTATCAATACATATTACAGTAAAGAGTTCAAACGAAGTTATTTCGTATTATAAAAAAGCAGAGGCAATAAAAGGTATTATTTCTTTGTAAATTTATAACAAAAAAAGTTTTACACTTTCATTTTTGGATGTAGTTTTTCTTTTAAAAAAAGAAAAATTATGGCTAAAAATCTTTTACTAAGCTAAAAGTATGGCAAAGAACTTGATGCAATAAAAAAGATAAGTAATTATTTCTAGTAAGGAAAAGAATGATAAAAAAGCTATGAAACAACTATATGGTTAGAGTAAGAAAAGGGGATTAATAAAATTTAAGAATACGTTTAACCAATAATACAAAGTGAGAAAATATATTTTTTTAACAACATTATTTATAATCGTTTCATGTGATCTTGTTAGTTTAAAGACTAAAAGAGTTACGAGTGAAAGACCAATTGCTACTGTTTATAATAAACATCTATACAAAAAAGATATTGCTGGTTTATTGCCAAAAAATCTTTCACCCAAAGATAGTTTAGTTATAGTAAAAGGTTTGATTAATTCTTGGGCTAAACAAGAATTATTGTACATTAAAGCAGAAGAGAATATCTCAGAAGTAAACAGTGAAGAAATACAAAACTTAGTTAACGATTATAAAAAGAGTTTATACATTAACGGCTATAAAGAACGTTTGATAAAACAACAATTAGATACGGTTGTTACTGAGGAAGAAATAGAGTTGTATTATGAGGAAAATAAAGAGAATTTTAAAGTAAGTGAAGAACTTGTACAATTTGAATATGTACATTTTGGTAAAGATTACCTGGATAAAAAAGAAACAATAAAGCAGTTTAAGTCAGAAAAAGAAGAGGATAAAGAAGATTTAGAAAGACATTTATTAAATTTTAAATCATATCGATTACAAGATTCAACTTGGGTAACTTTTGAATATTTAAAGAAAAAAATTCCACCTTTTCGTAACGAAACGAAAGAAAACTTGTTAAAAATATCAAAATTCATACAAAAAGAAGATAGTTTAGGAGTATATTTGGTCGCTGTAAAAAATATGTTACCACAAAACGCTACGGCTCCACTGAGCTATGTAAGCGCTAGAATAAAACAGATTATTTTACATAAAAGAAAATTAGAATTAATACGAGATATTGAAAAAACGCTGATAAATGATGCAATTGAAAACAAGAACTTTAAAGAATATTAGTATAGTATTTACGTTGTTTTTAGCAGGCTTAACAACAGTTAATGCACAAGGAACAAAAGTAGATGGTGTTGCTGTGGTGGTGGGTAAAAACATTGTTTTAGATTCTGATATAGATAAGTTTAAGCAAGAAGTAGAGTTAAGAAGTGAAGGAAAAGTAAAGATATCTGACTGTGAAATGTTAGAAGAATTAATGCAACAAAAACTATTAGCTCATCATGCAATTATTGATAGTGTAACAGTATCTCAATCTGAAATTGATAGTAGAGTAGATAGAAGTATTGCTTTTTTTACACAAGAATATGGAAGTGAAGAAAAAGTGGTTGAAGCTTATGGTTTTAATGATGTTGAAGATTTAAAGAAAGAACTAGGTAGAGTTCAAAGAGAGAATTTACTAATAGAAAAAGAACAGCAAAAGATCACTGAAAATATTGACGTAACTCCAGAAGAAATTCGCATCTATTTTAAAGGATTACAAGATAAGGGAGAGCTTCCTGAAATACCAGCTGAAGTTCAATTGCAACAATTAGTAGTTAAAGCAGAACCAACAAAAGAAGAGAAAGAGCGAGTAATAAACAAATTAAAAGAAATAAAAAAAGAAATAGAAAACGGTGCAAGTTTTAAGTTGAAAGCAATTATTAACTCAGAAGATCCAGGAGTAGCTCAAAATGGTGGGAAATATGTAATTACAAAAGATAGTCCATTTATTAAAGAGTTTAAAGAAACAGCATTTTCATTGGATGTAAATCAAATCTCAGAGCCTATTAAATCAGCTTTCGGATACCATATACTTCAACTGCATAAAATTAAAGGTAATCAACGAGAAGTATCTCATATTTTAATGCAACCTGAAGTTTCAGATGAAAAATTAAATGAAACTAAAGAACAAATAGAAAAGATAGTAGCTGATATAAAAGAAGAGAAAATAACTTTTGAAGAAGCTGTAAAGAAATATTCTGAGGACGAAGAAACAAAAAATAGTGCAGGTATTATAATGAATCCTTATACTCAAGAACCAACTTTTGAGTTAACGAGAATGCCGCCTGAGTTATTCGCAAGAATTAGTGAGTTAAAAAAAGGTGATTTGTCTGATATTTTTTATGATGAAACACGAGAAGGAGAAAAAATGTATAAAGTAATCTTATTAAAAGATAAAACAGATACACATAAAGCTGATTTAGTAGATGACTATGTAAGAATGCAAGAATTTGCTCTTGCTAAGAAAAAAGAAGAAGAAATTACAAAATGGACCAAGGATAAAATCCAAGAAACTTACCTAAAATTAAGTAACGATTATAAGAAGTGTACTTTCAAGAAAGATTGGAAGAAAGAAAACAAATAAGAAATAATAAATTTAGTATATTGTCATTCCCGCGAGAGCGGGAATTTCATTTTATAAAAGTTTGTAATTAAATTTATTGAACAAAGAAAAATTTTGATTTATGTCTGACGTAACAGCAGTAAACACACTTGTAGAAAAATATAGTCAACTACAACAAGAAATAGGTAAGGTTATAATAGGTCAGCAAGAAGCTGTAAACTATACATTACTTTCAATTTTTTGTGGAGGGCATTCGTTGTTAATTGGAGTACCAGGATTGGCAAAAACCTTATTAGTAAATACAATTTCTAGCGCATTAGGGTTGAATTTTAATAGAATTCAGTTTACTCCAGATTTAATGCCTTCTGATATTTTAGGAAGTGAAATATTAGATGAAACACGTCATTTTAAATTTATAAAAGGACCAATTTTTTCAAATATCATTTTAGCAGATGAAATAAATCGTACACCACCTAAAACACAAGCAGCTTTACTAGAGGCTATGCAAGAAAAATCGGTAACTGTAGCAGGACATCATTATAAGTTAGAGCTACCATTTTTTGTATTAGCTACACAAAACCCTATTGAGCAAGAAGGAACGTATCCTTTACCAGAAGCGCAACTAGACCGTTTTATGTTTTCAATTAACTTAGAGTATCCAAGCTTTGAAGAAGAGGTACAAGTGGTAAAAAATACGACATCAATAGCTGAACAAACAGTCAACGCTATTTTTTCTTCAGAAGAAATTATTGAAGTCCAAAAGTTAATACGTAAAATTCCTGTAGCAGATAATGTAGTTGAGTATGCTGTTGGTTTGGTGGGTAAAACACGTCCTAATTCAGATAAAGCTACTGAATTAATTAAAAAGTACATTGATTGGGGAGCAGGACCAAGAGCTTCACAAAACTTAATTTTGGCAGCCAAAGCACACGCAGCGGTACATGGAAAATATTCTCCAGACATTGAAGATGTTCAAGCGGTAGCAATTCCTATCTTATCACATAGAATTGTGAAGAATTATAAAGCAGAGGCAGAAGGAGTGACTATAAAATATATTATAAACTCTCTATTTTAAAATGAAAAAGTTTTTAAGTATTGTTTTTTTAGTGATATTATTTGCTTCATGTAAGCAAGAAGCAGCCAAAACCGTTTCAGAAGAAACAGAAAAACAAGAGATTTTATCGGTGATGAAGGCACAAGAAGAAGCTTGGTCGAATCACGATTTAGAAGGTTTTATGCAAGGGTATTGGAAGAGTGATTCATTAAAGTTTTACGGACGAAATGGAGTTACTTTTGGATGGCAAAAAACCTTAGATAATTATAAAAAAGGGTATCCAACAAAAGAACACTCAGGAACATTAACTTTTAAGATTAATGATATTTCTAAAATTACTGAAGGAGCATATTCTGTAATGGGGGAATATCACTTAAAAAGAACAGTAGGAGACGCTAACGGCGTTTTTATGATCATCTTCAAGAAGATACAAGGTAAATGGAAAATCATTGCAGACACTTCGTGTTAAGCCCCCAAAAGAGCTTTTAGATAAACTTATAACTAAAGAATATAATTCTTAATTTACTCTGATGATATTTTAAATCACCTTTTTAATTATGTTCAGGAAAAGGAATTTTCTTATGCTTCATGTAATCAATTCCCCAAGCATGTAATGGAGCTAAAGCATTGACTAAATCATTGCCAAATGGAGTAAGAGAATACTCAACTCTTGGAGGTACTTCAGCATATATTTTTCTGTTAATAATTCCATCAGTTTCTAACTCTTTTAACTGGCTAGTTAACATCTTTTCAGAAATTGTTTCACATGCAGTCTTGATTTGTCCATACCTAAGTGGTTTTTCAACAAGCCTAGAAATGATAAATAACTTCCATTTTCCACTTACAACTTTTGTCGCATAAGTTAAAGGGCAATAATCAGGTGAAAATTTTTTCATTTTTTTTCAATTCTATCTTTTTGGCACTAAAAAAACTAACCAAAAGGTGCGTAAGGTACAAAAATGTAACGTATTGTTTCTTGTTTAAAAGTGCTTTAGTTTCGCTGTTGTATAAGAAAAAAACACATAAAAATGAAGAAGTATTATCAATTACTACTCGTAATTTTAATCATGATTAGTGCGTGTCAAACAACTAATAAAACTAGAAAAGAAAACACAACAAAACTGGAATATATACGACAGGCTACGGTGTTTTTAGAAGTAAATTCAAAAAAAATATTAATAGACCCTGTTTTGTCTGATAAAGGAACACAAGATCCGATTCCTTTTTCTAATGAAAAGCGGATTCCAATGAATGATTTACCGATACCAAAAGATAAAATTATAGAACAAGCCGATGCTGTTTTGATAACGCATTACCATCCAGATCATTTTGATGCTGATGCTGAAAAATTACTTCCTAAAAACATACTTATTTTTTGCCAACCTTTTGATGTAGAAAAATTAAAATCAAAAGGATTTACAAACTTACAAAGCATAGAGCAGGTTGTAAATTGGTCTGGAGTATCGATAAAACGCTACGAAGCACATCATCATGAAGGAGCAACAGGAGCAATGCCTTTTGGCGAATCATCTTCTTTTTCTTTAACATTTAAAGAAGATACAATATTTATTACAGGAGACGCCGTTTTAGATAGTCTTTTAAAGAATGCTTTGAAAATTGAAAAACCTACTCATATTATTGCAAATACAGGGGAGTGTACTTTTAGCAAGCCAAACCCTGTTTTAGAACCAGGTAAACATATGACGTTAACTAAAGAAGAATTACTAAGGATAGCTGTTGAGAATAAGAAAGCTATTTTAATAGCAATTCATATGGACGCAATAAACCATTGTGGACTAACGAAAGAGGAGCTTCGCTTATTTTTAAAAGAGCAAGAAAAATCTATTCAAGATAAAATAGTAATCCCTAATGAAGGTGAAGTATTACAGTTATAAAACAAAAAGAAGCCCAAAAGGCTTCTTTTTGTTTTATATTTTTCTTAGTTTTTAAGAAAACATCTTAGCAACTTTCTCAGCTTTTCTACTTTCAGAATAATCGTAAAAACCTTCACCAGATTTAACACCTAATTTACCTGCTGCAACCATGTTTACTAATAACGGACATGGAGCATATTTAGGGTTTTTAAATCCATCATACATTACGTTTAAGATAGATAAACAAACATCTAACCCAATAAAATCGGCTAATTGTAATGGTCCCAT
The DNA here is from genome assembly GCF_003867075.1 of Tenacibaculum mesophilum. Lineage (NCBI taxonomy): Bacteria > Pseudomonadati > Bacteroidota > Flavobacteriia > Flavobacteriales > Flavobacteriaceae > Tenacibaculum > Tenacibaculum mesophilum. The sequence goes on from NZ_CP032544.1 coordinate 449,159, forward strand.
TGGATGTGCCATTCCTAATTTCATTACGGTATCAATTTCAGCAACACCAGCAACACCGTTGTATAACGTTTCAATACTTTCGTTAATCATTGGCATTAAAATACGATTGGCAACAAAACCTGGGTAATCATTTACTTCAACAGGAACTTTATTTATTTTCTTAGTTAAATCAACTGTAAAGTCCATTACTTCATCAGAAGTGTTGTATCCTCTAATAATTTCAACCAATTTCATAATTGGCACAGGATTCATAAAGTGCATTCCAATTACTTTTTCAGGTCTATTGGTAGCTGCTGCAATTTGAGTAATTGAGATTGATGAAGTGTTGGTAGCTAAAATAGTATCCTCAGCACAAGCTTCATCTAAATCTTTAAAAATCTTAAGTTTTAAGTCAATATTTTCAGTAGCAGCCTCAACAACTAAACTAGTATTCTGTACACCTTCTTTAATAGAAGTGTAGGTCGTAATATTGTTTAAGGTATTATTTTTATCGTCTTCAGTAATTTTTTCTTTCGCTACCATTCTATCTAAGTTTTTAGTAATGGTTGCTAAACCTCTATCTAAGGCAGCTTGCGAAATGTCGATAAGTTGAACATTGTATCCAAATTGAGCAAACGTATGCGCAATTCCATTTCCCATTGTTCCTGCTCCAATTACGGCGATATTTTTCATGTTGTTGTGTTTTGGTATTTATATGGGCGTTCCCCTATGGGGCGGGCTTTCCGCTACAATCTTTTTTGGTGTATTCTTCGCTTTACTCAGAATAACAAAAAAGGATTTTCACTGCAATCCCTAACGCGGTTGTTACTTATTTACTTTATTCTAAAAACAGTCTATAATCTGATGTGCTACACGTAAAGCTTCAGTACCTTGACGTAACGAAACAATAGGCGTAGTATTATTGTGAATAGCATCTGCAAACGATTCTAATTCATCTAAAATAGCGTTGTTAGCTACTACTTCAGGATTATCGTAATAAATTTGCTTTTTAACACCTTCAGCATTCTGCAAAATCATAGCAAACTCATCAGGTTTTTCTGGTACGTCTTTCATTCTAACAACTTCTGATTGCTTTTCTAAAAAGTTTACTGAAATGTATGCGTCTCTTTGGAAAAAACGGCTCTTACGCATGTTTTTCATCGAAATTCTACTTGCTGTTAGGTTCGCAACACAACCATTTTCAAATTCAATACGCGCATTAGCAATATCAGGAGTTTCTGAAATTACTGATACACCACTTGCATGCACACTTTTTACTTTTGAGTTTACAACCGATAAAATAATATCAATATCATGAATCATTAAATCTAAAACTACAGGTACATCTGTTCCTCTAGGATTAAATTCAGCCAAACGATGTGTTTCAATAAACATTGGCGTGTCAATCAAGTCTTTTACAGCCATAAAAGCAGGGTTAAAACGCTCTACATGTCCAACCTGTCCACGTACATGGTATTGACTAGCTAAAGTTCTTATAGCTTCTGCTTCTAATACAGTATTGGTGATAGGTTTTTCAATAAAAATATGTTTTCCTTTCTCAATAGCTTGTTTTGCACAATCAAAGTGAGAAAGTGTTGGAGTAACGATATCGACTACTTCAACAGCATCAATTAACGCTTCTACTGAATCGAATAATTTATAGCCAAACTCATCAGCTACTTTTTGTGCGTTTTCTGTAAAAGGGTCATAAAACCCTACTAATTCATATTTTTCTGATTGTTGTAACAAACGCAAATGGATTTTTCCTAAGTGACCTGCGCCTAAAACTCCAGCTTTTAACATAAGTGAAAGATTATTAGTTATTTGATTGGTTTGTTGAAAAAGAAATGATTTCTACAAAAAATCAACGCAAACAAAGATACACTTTTATACAGATTTATTACTACTTTTATCCTCCTGAAATTTTATAATTAGTGAGAGATACAACCAAACACCAAGGACTTAGAAATCAATTAGCAAACGTTTTAGAAGCAAAAGGAATTAATGACGAGAGAGTATTAAAAGCTATCAGAAAAATTCCAAGACATTTGTTTATGGATAGTAGTTTTGAAGCGCATGCGTATCAAGACAAAGCTTTTCCTATTGCTGCTGAACAAACAATTTCTCAGCCTTATACAGTAGCGTTTCAATCACAAGTATTAGAAGTAAAGCCAGAAGAAAAAGTATTAGAAATAGGAACTGGATCTGGATACCAAACGGCAGTATTATTAGAATTGAATGCTGTGGTGTATTCAATAGAAAGACAACATGAGTTATTTAAAAAAACTTCAATGTTTTTGCCAAGACTTGGATATAAGCCAAAAAGGTTTATTTTTGGTGATGGTTACAAAGGATTACCAGAAGAAGCTCCTTTTGACAAAATTATTGTTACAGCTGGAGCTCCGTATGTACCTAAAGCATTACTGGGGCAAATTAAAGTAGGAGGTAGGTTGTTGATTCCTGTGGGGGATCAAGAGCAAGTAATGACACTTTTTATAAGGAAATCACCAAAAGAATTTGAAAAGCATGAGTTAGGTGATTTTAGGTTTGTGCCAATGTTAAAAAAGAAAAATTAATCATTAAAACTAAATTATATTATGAAAAAAGAGAATGAAACAAAATATTACGTTATTACATGTGTAGGAGTTATGTTGTTATTAGTAATGGTGTTTGCCTTTGAAAAGGGTGCTCTGTTAGGAGAAATTATAGCAAAGTAAAAAACTAACACATATAAGATAAGCTCAAATCCTTTTCTATTTTAGAAAAGGATTTTTTGTTATGAGAAAAATCAAAATAAAAAAATCCGCCTAAAAAAGCGGATTTATTGAATTTGAATAAAGAAACATCAACTTATTCAGCGATTGCTATTTCAGTTGCATCTGCAACTACTATCTCTTGTTGTTGATGTTGTTTTTGTTTGTTTTGATTAGTTTTTGCTAATCCACAAGGACTAGTACTTCCGCAAGAAGAAAAACCTAATAAACTAACAGTACAAATTGCAATAAATACTACTTTTTTCATCATTATTCCGTTTTATAAAAATCAAATATACATATTTCTGATTAAGTCACCAGAATTTTCCTTCTTTTCAATAACGTTGAACTCCACCATTTTATTTTGTATGTCCGTAATTAAATTTTCGGAAATAGCTTCGCCGTCATTCCATTCAGTAATAGATAACCATTCCTGAATATCATCTATTTGTTGTTCATACCTATTGGAAAGAACTTTATCAATATTATCGAAGTCTTTAAAGTCTTTAGTACAAGCGTTAATGATATTGTGTACTTTTTTTACTTCTTCAAAATTATTTTCTAAGATTTCATCACGAACAGCAATTACAAAACAAGGCCATGGGGTAGGGCAGTTACCAACTCGCCTAAAAGTACCGTTATCAACCAATGGTTTTGTGGTAAAGTGCTCCCACATAAAATAATCGGCTTCTCCTTTAGTTAAAGCGTCTATTCCTCCTTGTAAATCTCCAACTACTTTAAATTGTAGTTTATTAACATCCCAACCATTGTTATGGGCATTTACAATTGCCATAAGTTGAGAACCTGAACCAAATCGGCTAATAGCTACTGTAGCATTCTCTAAGTCATTAATGGTTTTGAATTTTGAGTTCGCAGCAACATGAATTCCCCAAACAAGTGGACTTTTTACAAAAGTTTGTGTAATTTTTGAAGGATTTCCATTAATAATATCTTTAATAATTCCTTCAGTAAGCACCAGAGCAATGTCAACTTCACCAGAGCGTAAAGCTTTCGTCATAGCTCCAGTACCTCCAGGATAATCTTTCCAGCGTAAGTTGATTCCTTCTTTGGTGTATTCTTTATTTTTTAATGTAATGTACCATGGGTAATTAAAATGTTCAGGAACACCACCTATTTTTAATTTCAGCATTTATTCAACTAATTTATCTAGGGTATATGCAATCAAATCATTTACTACTTTATACGGATCTTTACTAAATGTTCCGTTGGCTCTGTTAGCAATAATAGCATTCATTGATGCTGCATTATGACCTAGTAGTTTAGCCAACCCATAAATGGCTGATGTTTCCATTTCAAGGTTGGTAATTCGATTGTTATTATAGTTAAAACTATCAATCTTCTTATTTAAATCGGGGTCTTGCAAAGGTAAGCGTAAAACACGTCCTTGAGGACCATAAAAACCACCAGCAGTAGCTGTAATTCCTTTATATACTTTGTTAGATATTAATTTATCTTCTAAAGGTTTTCCGTTAGAAATGATTAACGGATATGATTTTTTTGCACTCCAATTGGTATGTTTTATGAAAGCTTCTTCTATATCTGGATGTGAAATTTCATCCACTTGATACGATTGTAACATTCCGTTTAAATCCAATCCATGAGAGCTTAATAAAAAACTATCTACAGGAATATCAGCATGTAAAGAACCAGAAGTTCCAATTCTTGTAATGTTTAATTGTGTATGTTTTTCTTTAGGTTTACGTGAGTTTAAGTCGATATTAACTAAGGCGTCTAACTCGTTTAAAACAATATCAATATTATCAGGGCCTATTCCTGTAGAAATTACAGAAATTTTTTTTCCTTTATAGGTACCAGTAGTGGTTTTAAATTCTCTTTTTTGTGTGCTAAATTCTATAGTATCAAAGTGTTTGGTGACTTTGTCGACACGATATTGGTCTCCAACAAAAATGATATCGGTAGCAATATGTTCAGGTCTTAAATTCAAATGGTAAATACTATCATCTGGATTTAAGATGAGCTCAGAATGTTGTATACTCATTTACGATGTTATTTTTAACAGCTTATCAGTAGAGTTTACGTAGAGATAGCTGTATTTTTTTGCGCCACCAAGATACGAAAAATCAGAACGAATTTTAGCATAATAGTTTGTTTGGTTTTGCAATACTTTCTTACCTGTTTTACTAAGTTTTACAGGATCAAAAGAGGTAAATAGCTTTTTAAGGCTTTCAAGTTTGTTAACGTATTGAATATCACCAAACCCATAGTTTTCTTGATGAGTTAAAAGACTTCTAAGCAGTTCATCTTGGTTTGCAAATGTATGCTCGTTAGCAACCTTTAAAATATTATTTTCTATATAATTTAATCCATTTTCAATTGAAGGAAAACGAAGTAAATGTGCTTTTATAGCGTTTTCTAGATATACAAAAGGTGATTTTGGATTAAATTTATGTGCATTTTCAAGAGGTAACGGACTATCTGAGCAATATAATTGCCATATATAGTCAGCATATTCTATATCATCTAGAGAAAGCTCTATTTTATTTTTAAAGTGCTCTTTTAATTGATCGTCAGATAATTCTCCTAAACCATATAACTTTTTAGAGTTATCTATTTTACCACTTGTAACTAAAGATATTTTGTGATTTTTACGGTATCTTTTTAGCCAGCTTATTACTGCTAACATATTTACTTGACAAAATAAATCGTATTCAAACCATAAAACAATCTCATCTTGTTGTTTTTGATTACATAGGTTTCGGTATTCTTTAAGGGTATAATCTATAAACTTCTTCTTAGTAATTTTATAAGTAGTTTTTAAAAAGTCAAAACGTGTTTTCCAGAAGTCTTCACTACCTACGTCTACTGATGTTTTTCCTTCACATAACATTTCACGCCACGTAATAATATCACCTTCAATATTTAGTTCTTGAAGTCTTTGAGTTGTAACGTCTCCATTGGTTATGTGTAATAAAGAATGTTTCATAATTTTAGGGAATTGGTTGATTTCTTTATTTATGTAAAATAAACGATTTATTTTATACGTTATTATTTACTGGTTGGTATTTAACACTTTACAAAAGTTGTAAATATAAAAAAAATGTCGAAGAATCAAATCTTCGACATTTTTTACTTATCCACCAACGCGTTTTACGTTGAATCCTTTATCTTTTAAAAGTTGCATTATAGTATCTCTATAATCACCTTGAATTATGATTTTATCATCTTTAAAACTACCACCAACACTTAGTTTGGTTTTGATTTCTTTTGCTAATTTTTTAAAGTCTTGGGTAGCCCCATTATAACCGTCTATTATAGTAACTGGTTTCCCTTTACGTTTTTCATACTTACAAAGAATGGGTTCATCTTGTAACCAGACGTCAGGTTTTTTTTCTTCAGGTTTTTCCTCAAACTGATGATCTGGGAATAAATTTTTTAATTGATCTTGTAAATCCATTAGATTTATTTTTTCAATCCTAATTCGCGTAAACGTTCATCTAAAAACTCACCAGCAGTAATATCTTCAAACTGTTTTGGATTGTTTTCATCAATACAGTTTTCTAAAACATCTAATTTCATATCAGAAACAGGATGCATGAAAAATGGAATTGAATAACGTGATGTTCCCCATAATTCTTTAGGAGGGTTAGTTACACGGTGAATTGTTGATTTTAACTTGTTGTTACTATGGCGTGATAACATATCACCTACATTAATCATTAACTCGTCATCTTCTGCTATAGCATCAATCCATTCACCTTTATGGTTTTGAACTTGTAATCCTTTTCCTTGAGCTCCCATTAATAAAGTGATTAAGTTAATGTCACCATGAGCAGCAGCTCTTACAGCTCCTTTAGGTTCTGTTGTAATAGGAGGGTAGTGTATTGGACGTAAAATACTATTTCCGTTTTTGATGTAGTTATCAAAATACGTTTCTTCTAAACCTAAATGTAAGGCTAATGAACGTAAAACGTATTTAGCTGTTTTTTCTAACATTTGGTAAGCTTCTTTACCCACTTTGTTAAATTCAGGTAATTCTTCAACTTCAACATTTTCTGGGTATTCTTTTGCGTATTTTGAATCTGCATCAACATACTGACCAAAGTGCCAAAACTCTTTTAAATCTCCTTCTTTCTTTCCTTTAGCACTTTCTTTACCAAAAGAAACATACCCTCTTTGACCTCCAATACCTGGAATTTCATATTTTTCTTTTACATCTGTAGGTAAATCAAAAAACTTTTTGATTTCAGCATATAAGTTATCTACTAATTCATCGTCTAAAAAGTGTCCTTTTAATGCTACAAATCCTATATTCTCGTAAGCGTCACCAATTTCATTGATGAATTTTTGTTTTCTTTCAGCATCGTCCGATAAAAAATCTGCTAAGTTTACGCTTGGAATTTTATTCATTGTTAATAAGTTTTATTATTCAGGCGGTAAAGTTAGTGAAATCAAGCGTATGCTGATAATTTATTTATTAACAAAAGGAATTAAGTACGATATTGTATAGTTGAATCCGAAGCCTGTACTGCTTTCAAAAACACGATTAAAACCTGGTGTATATAGCGTTTTAAAGCCTTTTTGATCGTCAACACTTAACATAATTTTATATGAAAAGCTAAAACCAATAAACAAGTTTTTAAAAGTTTCTGCTTTTATACCTAGTTGTAACTCAGTCCAATGAGCGGTAAGTCCGTCGTCAGACATAGGTGTTGTAACAGGGTTTGAAGGAAAATAAGGAGGTAAGTTTTCAGTACCTGAAGAAACATTAGGTTGGTAGCTATTTAAGGTATGATCAAATATGGCAAAACCATAACGCATACCAACATAAATTTCGTTATTCATATCTAACCAATTCTCGTAAGCGTTGTAATTTGCTCCAAGTCTAATATAACTTCCTTTTGAACTAGAAGAAGAAAAATCTTCATAGGTGGTTTCATCTTCAAAACCTAATTCAGTAGCGATGTACCATTTTTTTGATACTCTATAATCACCTACTAATTCAAGTCCGCTATAACTTTTATCAATAATGGCAAGACCAGGTTTACTAATGTCTAATCCAATACGTAAGCCATATCCTGTTTTATATGTAACGGTATCTTTTTTTTCTTTGGTTTCTTCTTTAGATGTATTTATTTGTGAGTATCCGTTCACAAATACAAAAACGAAACATAGACTAATGAAATACTTGTACATGGGCGCTAGCTTGATTATCGATTAATGGAATTTCTGTAGTTGATAAACTGTTTATCCAACCTGTATCATTTAAAGTTACATTTTCATAAATAATTCTGAAACCACATGAACGAGACACAAAGTCTTCTTTAGGATTGTACTCAATGGTAAGTGTAGCCGTTTGGTTATTAGCTATATTACCATCTACATCATTCATTTTTAGTGTATAGACTGTTTTTTGAGATAGGCTGTTTAAAGGAATAGCAATACTGTCTACTGTTCTATCGGTAAAAAGGCTATCAGTTTTTCCTTCTGCAATTACAGATAAACGTTCTACATTTTTTAAATCATTCGTATTATCCATATCGTAAAAACGAAGCACTAAATTAGGGGTTACTGGGTTTTGTGTACAGAAATCATCTTTTTCACAGGCCGTTAAACCTGCTATAAATATGAATAGAGCAATGTATTTTTTCATATAATGTTTATTTTTCAAATAGAACTACCGTTTCTATGTGTGATGTATGTGGAAATTGATCTACTAAACTAATCTTTTTTAATTGATATCCGTTTTTCATCAATTCCTCCGTATCACGAGCTTGTGTTGCTGGGTTACAAGATACATAAACCATTCTATCTGCATTTAAGTTTATGATTTTCTTAAGTGTTTTTGGTGCAATACCCGCACGAGCTGGATCTAAAATAATGGTTCTTATCTTATTTTTATATTGTGGGTGTTCGTTTAAGAACTTTCCTACATCAGCTGCATAAAATTGCAAACCTTCAATATTGTTACGTTCTGCATTTTTCTTAGCGTCTTCAATAGCAGAGGCTACAATATCTACACCAACAATTTTAGTGTTATTCGACTTTGAAGCAATAATTTGTCCAATAGTTCCTGTTCCACAGAATAAATCCATCACTACGGTATTGTCAATTGCATCTTTGTTTTCTAACGCATAATCAACTACTTTGGTATATAGTTTTTCGGCAGATTTAGGGTTGGTTTGAAAAAAGCTTTTCATGCTAATTTCAAAATTTAAACCTAATAACTCTTCAACAATTTTATCTTTTCCGTACACCAATTTGATACTTCCTGAGGTAGCAATAGTTCTATCGCCAGTTTCGTCATTAATAGTATGTAATAAACCAGCAACTCTATCGCCAAATAACTCTACTAAATAATTAGCAAATTCTTTTAAATCAAATTTAGGTAAATCGTGAGAAGTGGTTACTAAGTTGAATAACAATTCGTTGGTTTTGTATGACTTTCTTACTACAAAATACCTAAAGAAACCTTCTTTTTTAGGTCCGTGCCAAGGAGCTAAACCAGTTTTTTTACAATATTCTCTAATGTTTTTGATGTTGTCTTCTACTTGTTTGTCAAATAAACCAGAATCTTTTTCAAGGTTATCACCCATCCACCAAACACCTCGACGTTTAAAACCTAAGGTAAATTCATCTACATCGGTTTTGTTTTCACGATCGTAACCAATGGCAGAAAAACCATATTCCATTTTATTTCTATAGTGGAATACATTAGGGGAAGCGATAAATTCATCAAATAAATCTTCAATATTTTCAACTTTACCAATACGCTTAAATAAAGATAACGTACTTTCTTGCTTGTATTTGTGTTGTAAATCTATAGGTAATTGAATATAAGGTGCTCCAGGAATATCTTGATAAGGAATAGCTACTTCGTCCTCAGAATGTTTTAAAACATCAATTAATTTACACTCTGCATACTTTTTCTTTGATTTGTCTACACGTGCTTTTACTAACTGTCCTGGTAAAGTGTTAGGAACAAAAACTACAAAAACACCTTCTTCTGAACGTATTCTTCCAATTCCTTTTCCGCCGAAGGCATAATCTTCAATTAAAATTTCAATGATTTGTCCTCTTTTTACAAACTTATTTCGCTCTCTTCTTGGCATTCTATACTATGATTTATAGTGTGCAAAATTAGGAAAAGATATGGTTTGAAGATAAAAAAAAGACCACTCATTGTAGAGCAGTCTTTTTTAGGTATAGTTTTTAAAAGTTATTTTTTTATTGACGAGCTTCTTGCTTAGCTTCTTTTATCATTTGTTCATTTGCAACAATCGCAAACTCTACACGTCTATTTTTACTTCTTCCTTCAGCAGTATCGTTCGTTGCTATAGGATCTTTAACACCAAGTCCTTTAGTTTCAAAACGACTGTTTTTTAATCCCTTACTAGCTAGGTAACTTTTTACAGAGTTAGCTCTTTTTTCTGAAAGCGTTTGGTTGTATTCAACCCTACCTGTACTATCTGTATAACATAAATTACAATATTAGTATTCTCATAATCTTTAAATACAGGTACTAATTTATCTAAGTTAGCTTGTGCAGTAGAAGTTAAAGTCGCTTTGTTAGTAGCAAAACGAACAGCATTTTCACCTAAAGTAAGTTTAATACCTTCACCAACTCTTTCTACTTCTGCACCTGGTAAAGCTTCTTCAATTTCACGAGCTTGTTTATCCATTTGGTTACCAATAACACCACCAGCAACCCCACCTACAACACCACCTAAAATGGCTCCTAGCTCAGAGTTGTTTTTACTACCTACGTTGTTACCTATTACAGCACCTATTACAGCACCAGCAGCAGTACCAATAGCAGCACCTTTTTGAGTGTTGTTAGCGTTTTGTATAGATTTACAAGAGGTAAAAATAGTACCAGCTAAAAATAAAATTGATAAACTATAAATGATTGATTTTTTCATAATATTCTTATTAATTATTGTCTTTGAAATGAATATGTAATGTCTTTTACTTGTCCTGCAACGTTAACTTGATCTGTTAAATCAAAACTAGTTTCGGTAACGTTACGTAGCCTTAAAATGTATCCAGTATTAACGTCTTTAGCTTTGTGATTATTAATAATCTTTAATACAAAGTTTCCGTCTTTATTAACATACCATGTAATAGGAGAGCTAAAGTCTTTACAATCTGTACTCGGATTGTTTAAGCTCATTTCGCCTTTGTTGTTGTTTGAAACAAAACTCCAGTTACTACCAATAAAGCAGTTAGAGTCTTCTAAATTAAATGAGTTTACTTTTAGGTAGTTTGAACCTGGAAAGTTTACAGCAGTAATAGTCCAGTTACCTTTTAGCATTCGTTCAGTTTTATTGTCAAGTTTAGTGTTGGTTACAGATGTAGATTTACACCCAATTACAGCTATTGAAAGCAGTAATAAAAATAAGATTCTTTTCATAAAATGATATTTAGTTAATTTCCTTAAAGATAAAAAAAACTGATTAACTATGGTTTTATTGTAAACCATAAAAAAAGTTATGTTGTTTATATTTTTAGACCCTTCAAAACTTATGAAAGTCACTTTAATTTAATAATTTTGTAGTTAGGGATGATTTCTTTCCCACGCTGAATTTTCGAAACTTCTTTTTCGAAAGGATAAAGGTAGATAAGGAATGGTTATTTTATAAATTTTAAAAAATTAAGAAAAATGGCTGTTTTAGACCAATTAACTTCGCAACAAGCGATTGACTTAGAAAACAAATACGGAGCACATAACTACCATCCATTACCAGTAGTATTGAGTAAAGGAGAAGGAGTATATGTATGGGATGTTGAAGGAAAAAAATATTATGATTTTTTATCAGCTTACTCTGCAGTAAACCAAGGACATTGCCATCCAAAAATTGTTGGAGCAATGGTAAACCAAGCACAAACATTAACGTTAACTTCTCGTGCCTTTTATAACGATATGTTAGGAAAGTATGAAAAGTTTGCAACAGAATACTTTGGTTTTGATAAATTATTACCAATGAATACGGGTGCTGAAGCTGTAGAAACGGCTTTAAAAATCTGTAGAAAATGGGCGTATGAAGTAAAAGGAATTAATGAAAACGAAGCACAAATTATTGTTTGTAAAAATAACTTCCACGGAAGAACAACTACAATTATTTCTTTTTCAAACGATCCTGTAGCACGTAAAAACTTTGGTCCATATACTGAAGGGTTTATCAAAATTGAGTACGATAACTTACAAGCTTTAGAAGAAGCATTAGAAAATAACGATAACATTGCTGGTTTTATGGCTGAACCTATTCAGGGAGAAGCAGGAGTATATGTGCCTTCTGAAGGATATTTAGCAGCAGCGAAAGCGTTATGTGAAAAGCATAATGTATTATTTATTGCAGATGAAGTACAAACAGGTATTGCACGTACAGGTCAGTTATTAGCAGTAAACCACGAAAATGTACAGCCAGATATTTTAATTTTAGGTAAAGCATTAAGTGGAGGAGCATATCCAGTATCTGCAGTATTAGCAAATGATAGCATTATGAATGTTATTAGACCTGGAAACCACGGTTCTACTTTCGGAGGAAACCCAGTTGCAGCAGCAGTAGCTATAGCGGCTTTAGAAGTAGTTAAAGAAGAAAAATTAGCTGAGAATGCTGAGCGTTTAGGTAAAATCTTTAGAGAGGAGTTAGCTGAGTTTGCTAAAGAAAACGAGTTAGTAACGTTAGTACGTGGTAAAGGGTTATTAAATGCTGTTGTAATTAATGATACTGAAGATAGCTCAACAGCTTGGGATATTTGTATGAAGTTACGCGATAACGGATTGTTAGCAAAACCAACGCATGGAAACATTATTCGTTTCGCACCACCATTAGTAATGAATGAAGAGCAATTAAGAGACTGTATTAATATTATTAAGAATACTATTACTGAGTTTAAAAAATAGTTTATAGCCTTGATTTATAAGGTATGAGTTATAAACTACTCTTAATCACATTATATACTTTATGGAATGAGCTCGATTTTTATCGAGCTCATTCCATTTAATATTAAAAGTGTTCTATGGTTAATTTAATTAGTTTAAAAGTTAATGGTAGAGTGTATATTTAACTTTTATCTTAAAATCCCTCAAATAGTATCTAACTATTTGAGGGATTTTTTAAAGTGTGTTTTCAGTTAAAATATATGCTGAAAACTTATTTTTTATTTTTAGCACGTTGTTGTGCGGCTTGTTGCTCTTGAGCTTGTTTCATGGCAGCATCTAAACGCTCACGGAATTTACTCTTTTTAACGGGCTTCTTTTTGTTTTCTTCAATCTTAGCATGAATCTTAGCTTCATCAATAACATAGTTCTTAATAACAAACATGATTATGATGGTTAATAAGTTTGAGATAAAATAGTACAAACTTAATCCACTAGCATAGTTATTAAAGAAGAATAACATCATAATAGGAGAGAAGTAAATCATCCATTTCATCATCTTACTCATGTCAGGCATTCCTTCTTGAGTAGGAGCTTGCATATTAGCTTGCTGGCTTTGGTTCATTTTCATGTAGAAGAAAATAGCTACAGAAGCTAAAATTGGAAATAAACTTACGTGGTCTCCATAGAAAGGAATTTTAAATGGTAATTTAAAAATAGTATCATATGAAGATAAGTCATTAGCCCATAAGAAACCTTCTTGTCTAAAATCAATATTGGTAGGGAAAAATTTGAATAAAGCAAAGAACACAGGCATTTGCATTAATGCGGGTATACAACCAGACATCATGCTCACTCCTGCTTTTCGCTGTACAGCCATAATTTCTTGCTGACGCTTCATAGCGTTTTCTTTCCCAGGATACTTTTTGTTGATTTCTTCCATTTCTGGACGAATCACTTTCATTTTAGCACTTGATAGGTACGATTTGTATAATACAGGAGACATTATAATACGTACTACGATTGTCATTAAAATGATAATTAATCCGTAGTTCCCAATAAATCCTTTTAACATATTAAATACAGGGTAGAATATAGTACGGTTTAAGAAACCAAAAATTCCCCAACCTAAATCAGCAATTTCGTCTAAGCTAGTCCCTTTATAAGATTTTAATAAATTATAATCTGTAGGCCCGTAAAACCATTGCATATTATAATTTAATTCTCCATTTGTTAAAGCTAATGGAGTTTTTAATCCGTAAGTTTTAGTGTACACACTATCTTTATCTTCACCTGCAAAATCAACAGATTTCAAAGTGGCATTACTAAACGGTGTATCAGATGTTAAAATAGAAGAGAAGAAGTGTTGTTTATAAGCAACCCAATCAATATCACTCACAACATCATCATCATTCATTTGTAAGTAATCTACTTCATCATCGGCTTTGTAATAGTAGTAAGAGTACATGTTTTCGGTTTTCAAACTCTTTTCGTGTCTAAAACCTTTTAAACTCCAATCTAAATTTATTTCTTGAGAACTATTAATTGTATTACTCAACCCTTGTGAACGAACGGCAAAACCTACACGGTAATCACCTTTTTTCATTTCGTAGCGGTATTCTAAAAACTTAGATTCAGAAACCTTTAACTTCATAGAAAGTACTTGCGTATCTCCATTTTTGGTTAGAGTAGGAGTAAATAGTAAATCTTTAGTATTTAAAATTCGGTTATCAGTAGTTCCGAAGTTGATATTGAAAGAAGCATTATTATCTTTAACCAAGTATAGAGGTAAAGAATCGTATGTTTTGTAGTTTTTAACTAAAGCTTCGATGATTTGCCCCCCTTTGTTATCAATAGTTAACTTAACAACGTCATTTTCTAATGTTGTGTTTCCTTCTTGGCTTTTTGAAGCTCCGTATGCAAAAGCACCAAACTTATTTCGTAAAGCAATTTGCTGTAACGAGTCGTTTACAATTACATTATCGGTTAAATTGTTTTCAGTGTTAGTAGCATTAGCAGTTTGCTCTGTCTGGGTAGTAGCTTCAGGAGTTTCTTCTGGCTTTTGAGTATTCATCCACCAAAGCATAATTCCTCCTAATAAAAGCATTCCTATAAAGGAATTTAAATCAAATTTTTTTTGTTCCATTGATATATGTTAAAATGTCAACTTGTCATTTAAAGTTTTTCTTAAAAGCTGAAAAACCCGACAAAGGTAGTAAAACCCTATAGTTTTTTTGAGGTTTTACGGTGAATAATTTTGTTAGTAATGGTAGTTCAAACAGTATTCCAATTTTTATAAACAATAAAAAATCCTGTAAACTTAATTACAGGATTTTAAAATTTATTTCTTTGATTGTTTTAAAGCCGCTTTAATAAAGCTAACAAACAGTGGATGCGGATTCAACACCGTACTCTTGT
Organism: Tenacibaculum mesophilum; assembly: GCF_003867075.1. Lineage (NCBI taxonomy): Bacteria > Pseudomonadati > Bacteroidota > Flavobacteriia > Flavobacteriales > Flavobacteriaceae > Tenacibaculum > Tenacibaculum mesophilum. Next base: position 464,171 of record NZ_CP032544.1, read on the forward strand.
ATTCTGGGTGATATTGAACTCCAACAAACCAAGGGTGAGAGTCAATCTCAACAATTTCTACTAACCCTGTTTTAGGGTTAACACCTGCTGTTTTCATACCAGCATTTTCTAATCGTTCTTTGTAGTCGTTATTGTATTCGTATCTATGACGATGGCGCTCACTTATTAATTCTTCTTTGTAAGCTTGAAAAACCTTAGAATCTTGTGTTAATTGACAGTCCCAAGCTCCTAAACGCATAGTACCACCTTTTTCAGTAACATCTTTTTGCTCTTCCATTAAATTAATTACTGGGTGTGCTACATCAGGATTCATTTCGGTAGAGTTAGCGTCTTTTAAATTTAACACGTTGCGAGCAAACTCAATAACAGCCATTTGCATTCCTAAACAAATACCTAAGAAAGGTATATTGTTTTCACGTACATATTGTACTGCTGCTATTTTACCTTCAATACCTCTATCACCAAATCCAGGAGCAACCAATACACCGTTTAATCCTTCTAGTTGTTTAGCAGCATTCTCGGGAGTTAGTTCTTCAGAATGAATCCAACGAACGTTAACCTTTGTTTTATTAGTAGTTGCAGCTCCTGCATGAATAAATGCTTCTGTAATTGATTTATACGAATCGTGTAATTCAACATATTTTCCAACCAAACCAATTTCAATACTAGAGGTAGGGTTTTTATGACGCTCTAAAAACTTATTCCAAGTTTTTAAGTTAGGCTGTTTACGTGTAGATAGGTTTAATTTATCTAAAACAACATAATCTAACCCTTCTTTAAACATAAGGTTAGGAACATCGTAGATAGTTTCAGCATCTAATGACTGTATTACATTTTGTTTTTTAACATTACAAAATAATGCTAATTTACGTTTAATATCATCAGAAATTTCGTGTTCCGAACGGCATACTAATATGTCAGGACTCACACCACTTTGCATTAATGTTTTTACAGAATGTTGTGTAGGTTTTGTTTTTAATTCACCAGCGGCTGCTAAGTAAGGTACTAGGGTTAGGTGTATAACAATTGCATTATCTTCTCCTAAATCCCATTGTAATTGACGAACAGCTTCTATGTATGGTAATGATTCAATATCACCAACCGTTCCTCCAATTTCAGTTATAACAATATCATAATCGCCAGTATTTCCTAAAATTTGGATTCTGTTTTTAATTTCATCAGTAATATGAGGAATAACTTGAACGGTTTTTCCTAAAAACTCTCCTTTACGTTCTTTGTTAATTACAGATTGATATATTCTTCCTGTAGTAACATTGTTAGCTTGTGAGGTAGGAATGTTTAAATAACGTTCGTAGTGTCCTAAATCTAAGTCGGTTTCAGCTCCATCATCAGTTACATAACATTCTCCATGTTCGTATGGGTTTAATGTTCCTGGATCTATATTAATATATGGATCTAACTTCTGAATGGTTACAGAGTATCCTCTTTCTTGTAATAATTTGGCTAGAGAAGCGGCAATAATTCCTTTCCCTAGTGATGAAGTTACGCCTCCGGTTACAAAAACGTATTTTGTGTTGTTCATGGTACTGTTAGGTTTGCGCAAAAGTAAGAAGTCTGGCAATTAGAACAAATAAAAAAGATAAAAAACGTGCAGAAAAATTATGTATGTTTGTCAAACAAACTTTTTTTGAAAAAAAATAAAATAAGGGTTTGTCAGACTGAAAAACTGTTGTATATTTGCCCACGCTTTTAGCAGACGGAATTTCACAAAAGCAAAACATTTTTAAAGAAGATATTTAAGATATACTGTAATGAGTAAAAGAACGTACCAACCATCGAAAAGAAAAAGAAGAAACAAACACGGTTTCCGCGAAAGAATGGCTTCTGCTAATGGACGTAAAGTATTAGCTAGAAGAAGAGCAAAAGGAAGAAAAAAGTTGTCTGTTTCATCTGAATCTAGACCAAAGAAATAATGATTAACTATTGTTAATATTTTAAAGGCGTTACTATTAAGTATCGCCTTTTTTTATAACCAAACAATTTTTATTTTTACATCACAACACAACACAGACTAAAATGCCTAAAAGACAAGACCTTAAATCGATTTTAATTATTGGATCAGGACCAATTGTTATTGGTCAAGCATGTGAATTTGATTATTCAGGATCTCAAGCGTTAAGATCTTTGAGAGAAGATGGAATTGAAACCATCTTAATTAATTCTAACCCTGCAACAATTATGACAGATCCTTCGATGGCTGACCATGTATACTTGTTGCCACTTAACACAAAGTCTATTGTTCAAATTTTAAAAGAACACCCACAAATTGATGCTGTTCTACCAACAATGGGAGGGCAAACAGCACTAAACCTTTGTATTGAAGCTGATGAAAAAGGAATTTGGGAAGATTTTGATGTTGAAATTATAGGAGTAGATATTGACGCTATTAATATTACAGAGGATAGAGATAAGTTTCGCTTATTAATGGAAGAAATAGGGGTGCCTATGGCTCCTCAAGCTACTGCAACATCATTCTTAAAAGGAAAAGAAATAGCACAAGAATTCGGATTTCCATTATGTATTAGAGCGTCGTTTACTTTAGGAGGAGCGGGAGCATCTATCGTATATGATGAGAAAGAGTTTGAAGAATCATTATCTAGAGGATTAGAAATTTCTCCGATTCACGAAGTAATGATTGATAAAGCAATGATGGGATGGAAAGAATACGAGTTAGAATTATTACGTGATGATAATGATAATGTTGTAATTATCTGTTCTATTGAAAACATGGATCCAATGGGAATCCACACAGGAGATTCTATTACAGTAGCTCCAGCCATGACGTTATCGGACAAAACGTTCCAAAAAATGCGTGACATGGCAATTAAAATGATGCGCTCTATTGGTGAGTTTGCAGGAGGATGTAACGTTCAGTTTGCGGTTTCACCAGATGAGAAAGAAGATATTATTGCAATTGAGATTAATCCACGTGTATCTCGTTCATCAGCATTAGCATCAAAAGCAACTGGATACCCAATTGCAAAGATTGCTGCTAAATTAGCAACAGGTTATACATTAGATGAGTTAGATAACCAAATTACTAAGTCTACTTCAGCTTTATTTGAACCAACATTAGACTATGTAATTGTAAAAATACCTCGTTGGAACTTTGATAAGTTTGAAGGTTCTGATAGAACTTTAGGTTTACAAATGAAAGCGGTTGGTGAAGTAATGGGGATCGGACGTTCGTTCCAAGAAGCATTACACAAAGCAACGCAATCGTTAGAAATTAAACGTAACGGAATTGGAGCTGATGGTAAAAGTTATACAGATTATAACCAAATTAAAGACAAGTTAAAATATGCTTCTTGGGATCGTGTATTTGCTATCTATGACGCTATTCAAATAGGAATGCCGCTGAGTAAAATCCATGAAATCACTAAGATTGATATGTGGTATTTACGTCAATATGAAGAGTTGTATATGTTAGAAAAAGAAATTTCTACCTATACTATTGATACCCTTGACAGAGAGCTTTTACTAGAAGCTAAACAAAAAGGATATGGAGATCGTCAAATCGCTCATATGTTAGGATGTTTAGAAAGTGAAGTGTATAAAAAGCGTGAAGAATTAAAAATAAAGCGTGTATACAAGTTGGTAGATACTTGTGCTGCAGAGTTTAAAGCACAAACTCCTTACTATTATTCAACATTTGAAAGTGAAATAGAAACTTCTGAAGGTGAAGTTTCTGTGTCAAATGAAAGTGTGGTGTCTGATAAGAAAAAAGTAATAGTATTAGGTTCTGGACCAAACAGAATAGGTCAGGGAATCGAGTTTGATTACTGTTGTGTTCATGGGGTTTATGCTGCAAAAGAATGTGGTTACGAAACCATAATGATTAACTGTAATCCTGAAACTGTTTCTACTGATTTTGATACGGCAGATAAATTATACTTTGAGCCAGTTTTTTGGGAACATATCTACGATATAATCAAGCATGAAAAGCCAGAAGGAGTTATTGTTCAATTAGGTGGACAAACAGCTTTAAAGTTAGCAGAGAAACTAGAGCGTTACGGGATTCCAATTTTAGGAACAAGCTATAAAGCATTAGATTTAGCTGAAGATAGAGGAAGTTTTTCAACTTTATTAAAAGAAAATAACATTCCTTATCCAGAATTTGGAGTTGCAGAAAATGCAGATGAAGCTTTAGCTTTAGCTGACGAGTTAGACTTTCCAATTTTAGTACGTCCATCATATGTACTTGGAGGGCAAGGAATGAAGATAGTGATTAATAAAGAAGAGTTATTAGAGCATGTAGTAGATTTATTACGTAAAATTCCTAATAACAAATTATTATTAGATCATTACTTAGAAGGAGCAATTGAAGCAGAAGCAGATGCGATTTGTGATGGTGAAAATGTATATATCATAGGAATTATGGAGCATATTGAGCCTTGTGGAATTCACTCAGGAGATTCAAATGCAACTTTACCAGCGTTCAACTTAGGAGAATTAGTATTAGAGCAAATTAGAGAGTACACTAAAACAATTGCTTTAGCGCTTGATACTGTTGGGTTGATTAACATTCAGTTTGCGATTAAAGATGATAAAGTATATATTATTGAAGCAAATCCACGTGCTTCTCGTACAGTTCCATTTATAGCAAAAGCTTATAAAGAACCTTATGTAAACTATGCTACAAAGGTAATGTTAGGAGAGAAGAAAGTAACTGATTTTGAATTCAATCCTCAGTTAGAAGGTTTTGCAATTAAACAACCAGTATTCTCTTTTAACAAGTTCCCAAATGTAAATAAGAACTTAGGACCTGAGATGAAATCAACAGGAGAAAGTATTTTATTTATAGATTCGCTTAGAGATGATGCCTTTTACGATTTATATGCAAGACGTAAAATGTATTTAAGTAAATAAAAGCATTTTAGAATAATAATATAGAAAATCCGAAGTAAATATGCTTCGGATTTTTATATTTTATATATGACAATATTAAACTTATTTACTTTCTAAGTATAATTTCTTACTGTATATTTGTTATTTAAAACAAATCTAAATAAAATGAACAGAATAGGATTAATTTATGGTTCTGATACAGGAATGACTGAAGAAATTGTAAGTTCAATAGTTGATGATTGGCAGGCATCTGAAATAGAAGTTATTGAAGTTTCTAACATGAAGAAGGAAGATTATAATCGGTTTGATAAATTTATTTTAGGTTTATCAACTTGGTACGATGGCGATTTACAAAGCGATTGGGAGACCTATTATGAAAATGAGTTTCAAACTATTGATTTTACAGGAAAGAAAGTGGCTATTTTTGGATTAGGAGATCAATATGGTTATGGTGAATATTTTGTTGATGGTGTAGGAATTTTAGCTAAAAATGTGGTTAAAAATGGAGGCGAACTTATTGGAAAATGGTCGTGCAAGGAGTATGATTTTGAAGAGTCAAAAGCTCAAATAGAAGAAGATAAAGACTATTTTTATGGTTTAGCTCTTGACGAGGATAATGAACCTGAAAAAACACCAGATAGATTAGCGAATTGGCTTAATCAAATAGAAAAAGAGTTTGACTTGTAAGCTTTCTTTTTGTGTTTAAATTTTATTTTAAATCAATCTTAACATTATAATTTTTTAATTCTTCAATGTAGTTTTGAGCAGTAAAATTATTATTATCAAATTTTTCTTGTCTATTCTTTTTCATTTTAATTCTATGGATGGCTTCTAAAAATCGACGCATTTCATTGTCATCATTAATAATAATTCCTGGTACTTCAGCATTATCACCATTGTCTTTTTTTGCTACCATTGTAAAATAAGAAGAATTACAATGTTTGGTCTTTCCTGTTTGTATATTTTGTGCTTCTACGCGTATACCAACTACCATCGAAGTTTTACCTACATAGTTAATTGACGCTTTCATGGTAACTAATTCGCCTACTTCAATAGGGTTTATAAAGTTAACGGTATCTACAGATGCTGTTACGCAATAGGTACCTGAATGTTTAGAGGCGCATGCAAAAGCTATTTGATCCATTAGTTTTAAAATGTAACCTCCGTGAATTTTGCCACTAAAATTGGCATGAGAAGGAAGCATTAACTCAGAAATAGTAATGCGAGTATCTTCTATATTTCTATAAATATTATTGTTCATTATCTTTTCTTATTCCTCTAAAATGAGGAGATTGTTCTTCTTCAACATGGGTTATAAAATACTTTGTATCACCTAACCAAAAGAAAGTTCCAAAACGTTCTTTGTAAGTAACTTTTACATAACGACCTTGATATTCTTGAAGTTTTTTTATGACTTCCTTTTGATTGTCCTCTACAGAAAAGGCAAAAATTTGCGCTCCAGAAATACCTTGGCTAATTTCACCCTCCCATGTTTTTACTACCACACCTTTGTAGCTAATTTTAATAAGTTCACCAGAGCGAACCCCTTCACTATAAGGAACAAAATAAATAAAAGTATAGTATAGTGCTGCTATAAGAGCAATACCAATTAAAATTAATCCTAAAATTTTTTTCATAGTAAGATATTGAAGAATGTATAATAACAAAAGTAAGGTTTATATTTTGACTTGTAAAATGAATTGAAAGTGGTAAGTTTGTGTTGCTTCAAAAAATGATTAATATGAACTATATTTTATTTGATGGTGATGTACGTACAGCTCTACTACCATTTACATATACACGACCAGTAGCTGATATTAGAGTAGGTATTTTAACTATTAGAGAAAAGTGGGAAAAATATTTAGGCTTAACAACAACTACCGTAACAGAGGAGTATTTAGAGGAAAAATATCCTATGGTTGAAATGGAAGAAAATGTATTATTAAATGCCTCTTTCTTGCCAACTAAACCTTTGGTTGAAATGGTTAAAAATCTACAAAACAATCAAGCTATTTTTAAAGGTGAAGATGTTATTGCTTTTTATACGACAGATACTCAGGAAGAAGTAGATTTTTCTTCTTATGAACATATAGAGTTTGAAGATGATATAATTCAAATAAAAAATACTTGGGATATTTTTTCGTTAAATGACAAAGCAATTAGAGCTGACTTTGATTTAATAACCGAAGGTAGAAAATCGGAACCAATTCCAGAAACTGTTAATTGTGTTAATAGAAACGATATTTTTGTTGAGAAAGGAGCTAAACTAACTTTTGCAACGTTAAACGCTTCAACTGGACCAATTTATATTGGTAAAAAAGCTGAAATAATGGAAGGTGTAGTTGTACGAGGTGCTTTAGCTATGTGTGAAAATTCAGTATTAAAATTGGGAGCTAAAATTTATGGAGCTACTACTTTAGGACCTTATTGTAAAGTAGGAGGAGAGGTGAACAACTCAGTATTATTTGGGTATTCAAATAAAGGACACGATGGGTTTTTAGGAAATTCAGTATTAGGCGAATGGTGTAATATTGGAGCTGATAGTAATAATTCTAACCTTAAAAATAATTATGCAGAAGTTAAGTTGTGGAATTATGAAACAGGACGTTTCGCTAAAACTGGATTACAATTCTGTGGTTTGATGATGGGAGATCATTCAAAATGTGGAATTAACACAATGTTTAATACAGGAACAGTTGTTGGTGTTTCTGCGAATATTTTTGGAAGTGGATTTCCAAGAAATTTTGTTCCTTCATTTAGTTGGGGAGGAGCATCAGGTTTTACTGAATACAAAACAAATAAAGTCTTTGAAGTTGCAGATGTGGTAATGAAAAGACGAGGTATTGAATTTGATGAAAGAGAAAAACAAATTCTAGATCACGTTTTTGAAGAAACAAAACAATACAGAAATTATTAAACCAAAAGGAAGGACTTTACAAAATGTAAAGTCTTTTTTTATTAAAAATTAACTCTAAAAACAAAGTTAGGTGTAATTCCTAGAGATATTTTGTTAACCTCTTTTAACTTATATTCAATTTCATTATCAGAATTTCTAATTGGAATAGCATTGTAAGTTCTACTTAAAATATTTTTGTTATTAAAAAGATTAAGTAAAGAGAAGCCCAATTTACCTTTCCAGTTTTTAGAAAAATTAAAAGAATACGTCATAGATGCATCCAATCTACTATAATTAGGAAGTCGAAGCCCATTTATATTGTCTGAATCTATAATAATACGAGGAATTCCTTCATCATCTGTATAAAATCTTTTAACGGCAGTATAGGGATTTCCTGTTCTAAATATCCACCCAAGAGAGAACTCATAGCTGTTTAATTTGTAAGCATGAGACCAAGAAAGATAATTAGTTATATCATGATTTGCAGGAAAAAACTTGTTTTCTAAGTCTAAAAATTTAAATTTATTTTTTGTATATGAATAATTAACCCAAGTTCTATAATTATTAAATTTTTTATTTATAAGTATATCAATACCATGTATTTTACCTTTACCATTAGAAAAGTCATTGGTTTGGTCGTTATAACCACTTGTTTGAGACGTCATACCACTAACTTTTTTATAGTAAGGTTCAATATCAATTTTCCAATTATTTTTATTAAAAAGTATTCCCGCTGAAACTTGTAAGCTTTTTTGTAGAGGAATATTATTATCATTTACTTGAGCCCATATCTGATTTTCTAAATCAAAACCTAATCTGGAAGTTTGAAACTCTATAATTTGACTCAATGTTTGGTGTTTTTGTTCAAAAGAAGCTTTAAAACTTAAGCTTGATGTAAGTTTTTTCTCCAAATATAATCTAGGTTCAAAAACAAATTTATCGATTTTTGAAAAGTAATTCAATCGTATGCCAGAATTTATATTCCAGTTATTGTTATCATATATATATTCCGTAAAAATTGAATGTGTATTGTTTGTAACTTTATCTTTTTGTATCGAAGAGTTCCTATTTCCTTCTAAGTCTATGAGATATTTTAATTCGTAAGCAGCTTTCGTAGATGTAAAATCATAACCCCAAAATAAATCTGTTTTATCGTTAAAAGAATAATTCATATTGTAGGAAAGCCCAAAATCGGTTAAAGAATTATTTTTAGTTGATAATAAAATTAAATAATCATCTATATAGTTATAGTTTCCTTTATATTTTAATTTAAAGTTAGAAAAATAACTTTTTATATTATGAGTCTTTTTTTCCGAAGATTGTTTATTCCAATTTACACTTACACCGGTATTATGGATTTCTAACTCATCATTATATTTGTCTTTATACCTAGGAATTACAAAATTGTTAAGCATTTGATTATTTGTGTATAAGAAACTAATGTTTAAAGATTCGTCTTTACTAGGGGTGTATATAAATTTTGTGGTATAATCTGAAAAATTAAATTTATTATCTCTACTAAATTTAATGTTTTTATCTATTATTTGACTTTCTTGATTATCATCAAATGTTTGAAAAACACGCATAGACAATTTATCAAAGGTGAAAGTTTTTAAAACATCAGAAAAAGACCTTCTTGCAGAAATAGAAAAAGCAGTTTTTTTTGAAAAAGGAATAGTAAGAAGTGCATCAGCATGCGTCATGTTCAATCCGAAACTTCCAGTTATTTTCTGCGGTATTTTATTTGTAGTTTTAATATCTATTACACCAGATACTCTATTACCATACCTAGCTCCTGTACCGCTTTTAGAAAGGTTAATCTCTTTGGTTGTATAAGGGTTAAATGCTGAAATCATTCCAAAGAAATGACCAGAATAATACATTTTTATACCGTCCCATAAAACCAAGTTTTGATTGGGAGTTCCGCCCCTTATATATATTCCTGCAGCTGTTTCATTAGGACTTTGAACACCAGGAATAATTTTTAAACTTTCTAGTATATCTGGTTCAGTTAAACCAGGTAAAACACCTAATTGTTTTGGAATAATAGATATAGTTCCATTTCTTTTTTTATTAATACCAGAAGTAATATAATTAGTTACAAGAACTTCTTTTAAAAGATTATATTCATTTGATTTAAATGTTGAATTTATTGTTATATAATAATATCGCTCATTAATTTTATTAAAAATTAATGATGTTTGACGTTGAATTTCATTGATAAGATAAACAAGTTCACATTTCTTTTTTTTAAAAGAAATATTTTTATCATTAATGACTTCTGTACTAAAAGAAAATTTTACTTTAAAAAGAGTTTCTGTTTCTTTTAAAACGTTTAATAAAGGAGCATCAATAAAAGAAATGTCTACCTTTTCCTGAGAAAAAATAGACATAGTTAAGCATAAAAAAAGTATACTTAATTTTATCTTCATTTATTAATACGTCAATATAACTGAACTATTTTCTGCTAATTTATAAGAAATTTTCATAGGAGCAAAAACAGTTTGTAACGCTACATCAACATTTTTATGTGTAAAAGTACCTGTAAAACGTTTAGAAGTGTCAACGTTAGAAGTATCGAACTTTAACTTAAATTGATTTTCTAAAGCTTTTATAACTTGATGTAAAGGAGTATTATTAAAAGAGCTTTCTCCTTCTATCCAAGAGGGAACAGAGCCTACAAATTCCCAATTTTCACCAGAGTTATTATAATTTCTATAAGCTTTCCCTTTAGTTAGTATAATTTCTTCTTTACTTTTTGACGTAACTTTAACTTTACCTTCGTAACATTCAATTTCAAAATAATTTTTTGATGTATTTACTGTAAACTTTGTTCCTAGTACAGTTACATTACCTTCATTAGATTTTACAGTAAAAGACTTTCCTTTTTCGACTTCAAAAAAAGCTTTTCCTGTCAAAAAAAGCTCTCTTTTATTATTCCAGTTTTGTTTATCATAGCTAATTTCAGACTTAGGTGATAAATATACTATAGAATTATCAGGTAATGTAATAGTTAATTGCTCTCCGTATTTTGTAGAAAAATCAACAGTATTATTATTAAAGTACAAGAAGCTAATTAATAATATAACAGAAGCAACCGCCCCATACATCCATTTAGGAACTAATTGCACTACTTTTTTATTAGCTTTAGATTGTTTGATGTCTGTTTTGAGTTTATTAAAAGCCTCTTCCTTATCATAAAAAGGTGTTTTTAAATTTAGAGAAGCATCATCAATAGCTTTAAATTGATGATAAACATCTGTTTTTTGAAACTCTTTTAATTCTTCCGCTGTTAGCTCATTGGCTATCCATCTTGCTAAAAAGGTTTCTTCTTTATAATTTATATTCATTTTCTAATCTATTCGTGCTATTTGTATTAAAAACAAGTAAAAGATTAATTACCCTACCTAATTAATACAAATATTACTTTTGTTATACTTTACCTATCTGTTCTTTTAAAGTAAGTAATGCTTTACTCATTCTTTTTTCTACAGCTTTTACAGAAACTCCAACAATATCTGCAATTTCAACATACTTTTTCTTATCTATTCTACTAAGCAAAAAAACTTCTCGTTGTTTTTCAGGCAAGTTGGCTATTGCTTTTTTAAGCTTAGTATGAAATTCTTCTTCTTCTAAAATAAAATGAGGAGTTTCATTAGTTTTACCAGAAGAAACATTTTTCTTTTGATGTTCCAAAACAACTTTTTTGTGAGCAACATCGTTTAAAAAATGATTGTTGGCTACTGTATATAGATAAGATTTAGCTTTTTCGAAAACAACTTTAGCACAATTATTCCATAGTTTTATATACGCTTCTTGTACGATATCTTCAGCTTGCTGGAGATCGCCGCATTTGTAATATATATAATTTCTCAATGTTTGCGAATGTTGGTTAAAAACTTCTTCAAAATTTTTTTGCTCACAAACAGATTTTAATGGGTCTTTATTCATTTAAATCAAGTTCCTAATCGGTGACAAATGTATGAAAATGTAACTAAGAGGTTAAAAAATTATCAATATAACTTATAAATTGGTAATTTCTTATGAGCTTTTTCATAATGAGGTGTTTTTTTATAAACCCAATATAATTGTGTTTGTGCATTTTTTGCAAAATCTTCTTCTGTTTTTACTTTTTGAAGAAACTCTTGTTTTAATGAGGGATTGTTATTTAAAAACTCTTCAGCAATATCTTCAAAAACGTAAGAAGAGTATCCTTCTTTTTGTTGTAAAATAGTATCAAAGAAATTCCAGTTGAAGAAAGAATCAATAGCTTCAGCTTCCAAGGTCTCTATAATATAACGTATTCCTGTTTGGTTTGTAGGAATATAAATATCTCCATTATTAAATTTAACTTGTAGACCTCTTGTTTGGGTAACTTCAGTATTGTAGTGTAAATAATGACCTTCGTATGCCGTTTTTCGAGTTTCAAATTCTTTGATGTGCTGAACTTCTACAGTTAATAAGGTATCTTTTTCAAAACGAGTAAATTCAATTTTATTATTTTCTAATCGTTCTACAACGTCATGCCAACCTTGTTCTAATATATAGGCCTTGGGTATGGCGATTTCTTTGGTAGGAACAAAGTAGTTATAATAAGAAACTTTTTTAATGTAAGGTTTTGTTCTATCATAAAACAAACGTTTTCCATTGGTAACTTTACTGTCTATAAAAGTTCCTTCGTATCCTTTAAAATGAAGAGCTGTAGGATTGTTCTTATCAACTGTAAATAGAATAGGATATGTTTTTTTGTTTATTATTTCTTCAACAGCATTTTTTCGTAAATCTTTTATTTTGTTACTGTTTTCTTTGGAAAAATCTAAAGCAGAAAACAACAATTCATAGGTTTGTTCTACTCTAATTTTATACGGTTTCAACATATGAGTTTCAACCATTAATCCTAAGGTATTGAAGAGGGTAGTGTACCCAGTAGAATATCTAGGTGAATCGAAAAACTGTGACCAACCACTTTCTGGAGTTGTTCCCCAAACATTTACATAAGGAGTAATAATAATTCCTTTCTCAGCCAAAGAATGTTCTATTTCAGGACGCATTTTTGTTTCAATAAACTCACCTAAATTTCCTCCCAATTTATTGTGTTGTGTAAATAGATGTGTAATTGCGTACTGATAATCTGCTCCATTGCTTACATGATTATCTATAAAAACATCTGGATTTACAGTGTGAAAAATCTCAGCAAATGTAGCGGCATTTTTAGTATCTTGTTTAATAAAATCACGATTTAAGTCGTAGTTACGAGCATTTCCTCTAAAACCGTATTCTTTTGGACCATTTTGATTGGCTCTTGTGTGTGAGTTTCTGTTTAGGGAGCCACCAATATTGTATACGGGAATAACACAAATTAAAGAATTTTTGTACTTGTTTTTTAAAGAATCATTTTGAACGATGTCTCGTAATAATAGCATCGAAGCATCTATTCCGTCAGATTCCCCCGGATGAATACCGTTATTGATTAAAACTCTATTTTTTGAAGAATTTTTAAGTTCTTCAATATTGGTTTTTCCATCAGTATTAAAAACAACTAAATGTAAAGGTTTTCCAATATCTGTAGTGCCTATTTCAAACAATGAAATTTCAGGGTAAGTGTTAGCCAACTCTTCATAAAAAGAAATAACCTCTTTATAAGTAGGAGTCTCCGTTCCGTTTGATGTTTCAAACAGGGTGGTGAATTCGATGTTTTTTTTTGTAGGTTTTTGTTTACAAGCGGTAACTAATATTAGGAGTAATACAAATAGTTTTTTCAAAAGAATAGTTTTAAAAAGTTTAAATTCTAACTGCATCTGGAACCAAGCCTGTGTAGTCTCCATCGTTTCTGATAACATCTCTTACAATAGATGAAGAAATATAGCTTTTACCTGAAGAGGTTAGTAAAAACACAGTTTCAATTTCAGAAAGTTTTCTATTAGTATGTGCGATGGCTTTTTCAAACTCAAAATCGGCAGGATTACGTAAACCTCTTAAAATAAATTGAGCGTCTTGTTCTTTACAAAAGTTTACAGTAAGTCCACTATAAGTAAGTACTTTTATTTTTGGCTCATGCTTAAAAGTTTCTTCAATAAAACGTTGACGCTCCTCTAGAGAAAACATATATTTTTTATCGGCATTCACCCCAATTGCAATAATTAATTCATCAAAAAGGGTAACACCACGTTCAATAATATCTAAGTGTCCTAAAGTAATTGGATCGAAAGATCCAGGAAAAATTGCTCTTTTCATTATATCTTGTCATTTAAAGCCATTTCAATAGCGTTTCCAAATAATTCAGTTAAAGAAATACCCGCATGATTGGCTTGCTGTGGTAAAATACTTGCTTCTGTTAATCCAGGAACAGTATTCATTTCTATAAAATGTGGTTCATCGTTAACTAAAATATATTCAGAGCGAGAAAAACCACGCATATTTAAAATTTCATACACACGTTTGGCTACTTCTTTAACTCTCTTTCTTTGAGAATCAATTAAACGTGCAGGAGTGATTTCTTGAGATTGACCTTCATATTTAGCTTTATAATCGAAGAAATCATTTTCAGAAACAATTTCTGTTATTGGAAGTACTTTTGTTTCTCCTTTGTATTGAATTACTCCAACAGAAACCTCAGTTCCATCTAAAAAGCTTTCAATTAATATTTCAGTATCTTCTTCGTATGCTTTTTCTATAGCAGGAATTAATTCTTCTTTAGTATACACTTTAGATATGCCAAAACTAGAACCTGCTCCGTTTGGTTTTACAAAGCAAGGAAGTCCTACTTTTTTAATAAAAGCATCACAATCAATCTCATCACCTTTGTTTAGATATATAGAAACAGCTGTTGCTATTCCGTATTGTTTCACTACACTTAAGGTATCACGCTTATTAAAGGTTAAAGCCATTTGGTAGAATGGGGCAGAGGTGTGTTTTAAACCAATAAGATCAAAGTAAGCTAAGATAATACCGTTTTCTCCTGGTGTACCATGAATAGCGTTAAAAACACAATCAAATGTAATTTTTTGACCTTTAATTTCAATTGAAAAATCTTCTTTATTTATTGGATATTCTTCTTCGTTATCATCAACATACACCCATTTATTTTCTAAAATATGAACTTTGTACGCGTTATATTTTTCTGTATTAATATGTTTGTAAACTACATTACCACTTTTTAGAGAAATTCCTACTTCAGAGGAATAACCTCCCATAATAATAGCGATGTTTTTTTTCACTTCAAATGTATTTCAATTACTGTTTTTATCATTGTTTATCTAAAATCCAATCGTTGGATTATACAAACTTACCAAAAAAACTCGTTTAAGACTTGTTGAATTTAAAATAGTAATATTTTTACTGTAAATTTGTGCGATCTTACAAAAAAATGATATGAGTAATTTAACAGGAAAATCTGGAGGTTTATTTGAATTTATTAAAAGTAAATCTTTTTTAAAAAATATAATTATAGCAGTTGTTTCAATACTAGTTTTTGTATTTGTTCTACAATGGTGGTTAGGAGTTACAACAAACCATAATCAAAAAATACAAGTACCTGACCTACATAAAATGTCGTTAGCTGATGTTGAGCAAAAATTAAGTGAATTAAATTTAGATTTTGTGGTAATTGACAGTGCAAGTTATAATCCAGATTATCCTAAGAAGTCAATTATTGAGCAAGATCCGGAAGCAGGTGATTTTGTAAAAGAAAAGCGTAAAATATATTTAACCTTAAATCCGTCAAAGTATAGAGATATAGAGGTGCCTAATTTAAATGGACGTACCAGACGTCAGGCAACAACACACCTACGTTCAATAGGGTTTAAAGTAGGAACTAAGGTTACTTGGGTACACGATATAGGAAAAGATGTAGTTCGTGGATTAAAGTATAACGGACAAAAAATTGAACCGGGAACTAAATTACCAAAACAAACAACCATCGACTTGATTTTAGGGGATGGTAACGGATACTAATTTTTATAAATTGATTGATGCAGGAAGATAACACTCCAGAGATAGAAAATGATGATTTATTCGAGCACCATAGGTTTGTAGCAACAGATGGTCAAGTACCATTGCGAGTAGATAAGTTTTTAATGAACTTTATTGAAAATGCAACTCGAAATAAAATACAGCAAGCAGCTAAAGCAGGAAATGTTTTAGTAAATGATGTAGCAGTAAAACCAAACTACAAAGTAAAGCCTAAGGATATTGTTAGGGTGGTATTAACATATCCACCTCACGAAAACTTATTAGTAGCAGAAGATATTCCTATTGATATAGTATATGAGGATGATGAAGTAATAGTGGTGAACAAGCCAGCAGGTATGGTAGTTCATCCTGGCCATGGAAATTACTCTGGAACATTAGTGAACGGACTAATTCATCACATAGAAAACTTACCAACCAACTCTAATGAACGTCCTGGTTTAGTACATCGTATTGATAAAGATACAAGTGGATTATTGGTAGTTGCAAAAACAGAATACGCAATGGCACATTTGTCTAAGCAGTTTTTTGATCGTACTACTGAACGGTTGTATTATGCTTTAGTTTGGGGAAATATTGAAGAGGATGAAGGAACTATTGAAGGAAATATAGGACGTAGTTTTAAAAATCGCTTACAAATGGATGTCTTTCCTGATGGTGAGCATGGTAAGCATGCTGTTACTCATTATAAAGTACTTGAAAGACTTACGTATGTAACCTTGGTACAATGTAAGTTAGAAACGGGTAGAACGCATCAAATTAGAGCTCACTTTAAACACATTGGACATACACTTTTTAACGATGAACGTTATGGTGGGAATGCTATTTTAAAGGGAACTACGTTTACTAAATACAAACAATTTGTAGATAATTGCTTTAAAGTGTTGCCAAGACAAGCTTTGCATGCAAAAACTTTAGGTTTTACACATCCAACAACAGGAGAGTTTTTACAATTTAACTCTGAAGTACCAGAAGATATTACCGCTTGTTTAGAAAAATGGCGAACTTATTCAGAACATTCAAAATTGGAAGAATAAAAACTTACTTATTCAAAGGCAAAGGCTATATAAAATGAATTCATTTTATATAGCCTTTGTTTCATTTTTCTTGTAGATCCACTCAATAATAAAACATAGAGTAATAATACCAAGAGAAACAAATACACCAATAAGATTTGATTCTAATTGTTGTCTTATAAGAATAATTAGGGCAACAGCACATAAAATGCAACCGAATAAAGAAATTCCTTTATTAGAGTTTGTTTCTTTTGAAAGCTTAAAACCTACATAATTTACAATTCCGAAAATAAGGATAAAACCAACACTACCAGCGGTAGAAATACTTTCTAAATTCAAGGTGTTAACTAATATCAAAGTTACTATAGCTGTAATTAGTAATCCGATAGGTTGATTCCAAAATTTAGCTAGAAAGTGATGTGGTAATTCATCATCTTCTGCAATTTCATAGTTCACTTTACTACCTCCGTATAATGAAGCATTAATGGCAGAGAAAGTAGAAATTAATGCTGCTATAGTTATGACAGTAAAACCTACCTGTCCTAACATTGGTTTAGCGGCTTCAGCTAGTACATAATCTTGTGCTTTGGCAATTTGATTAAAAGGAAGGGAACCTACAGTAACAAGAGCTATGATAATGTACAATATAATTACAAATATTACAGAATAGTAATAAGCTTTTGCTATGTTTTTTTCAGGATTTAAAATATCGGGAGCAGCATTAGCAATTAGCTCAAAACCTTCATAAGCAACAAAAATGACCATACCTCCAGCAAATAATTTGATAGGATTCTCCCAGTTACTAATAGATAGTTGTGCCATATTAGGATTTCCTATTAGTCCATAAGCACCGAAGGCAATAAAACCAATAAGAATTATAAGTTTAATAGCTACTGCGTACGATTCAATTTTTCCTACTACAGCAATACTGTAGTAGTTAATTGCTGTAGCTATAATAATAATAGCACTAGCATATATATGGAAGTTGATTGTTTTGTTTTGAGTAATTTCCCATAGGTTAGGAGCATATGAACCAAAAGCAGAAGCATATAAAGAAAGCATTACAATATAGCTTATCCATAAAAGATTGTTAATTGCTCCACTAAAAATAGTTCTTCCAAAACCTTGATTAATAAACTTTACGGTTCCCCCTCTATCTGGATATTTTTTGGAAAGATGTACATAGCTGTATGAGGTTAGTAAAGTTAATATACCTGCAAGTAAGAAAGCAATTGGAGTTCCACCTTTGGCAAGTAAAACAGCAAGACCTAAAACGGCAAAAATACCACCACCCACCATACCTCCAATTCCTATTGAAATGGCTTCTTTTAACCCTATTTTTTTAGACATATTTAGTGACTGTTAGTTAGTGTAACAGTCACTAAAGTAGTTATTTCTTTTGAAAGTGTTTTTTTTAAGTAAAAGTGATGGTGCAATGAGTTATTTAAACCCCAATTTCATTAGATTTTGATAGAACAATAGGAGTTTGTTTTACCTGTTACTAATATTGTTTGTTCGTGTTGTGTTATATATCCTCCTTTATTTCCAACCAAAGGCCATTCATTTTGCAACTAAACAGCTATAGTTGAGCTTGTAGAGATAAAAGTTTCAATTGCTACAGTAGTATTTTTTCTAAATCGTTCTTGGTTGGTTTTTACTCTGTAGTTTAAAATATTTTCTGGTTCTTCGTGCAAACTTCTTCCAACTCCATGTCCAGCTAAGTTTTTAATTACTTTAAATCCAACTTTTTTAGCTTCAGTTTCTATTAAATATCCAATATCAACCATTTTAACACTTCCTTTTATATTATTTATAGCTTTTTTTAAGATGTTTTTAGAAGCATCTACAAGAGGTTGATGATTGTAAATGTCTTTACCCAGTACAAATGAACCTCCATTATCTGACCAAAAGCCATTTAACTCAGCAGATACATCAATGTTAATTAAGTCTCCTTCTTTTAGAATTTTTTTATCAGAAGGAATTCCATGAACCGCTTCTTCATTTACACTAATACAGGTATAACCAGGAAAACCATAAGTTACATAAGGAGCAGATTTAGCGCCAAAGCTTTTTAAAATTTCACCACCATATTCGTCTAGCTCTATGGTAGACATTCCAACTTTAGCATATTCTCTCATTAGTTTAAGTGTTAATCCAACCACTTTACTAATTTTTTTCATTCCAATAAGCTCTGATTCTTTTGTTATTGACATTTTATTTTTTTTAAATTTATGCTTCTTCCTCTTTTCAAGAAGTATAAGCAAACTTTATAAAGTAATAAAAGTACCAAAAAGTATAAGGTTTTAGTAGATTAGGTTTATGATGGTCTTTTAGATAAAGTCAATTTTTTATTAAAACTAACCGTTTTTTTATATTCTCAATATAAAGTATAGTGTATTCGTATTTTATGTTTGTTTTCAAATAGTTACTATTAAGGAAGTAGGTTTAATTGTTTTCTACAATTTGGTCTCCTCGATAAGTATGATTTTTATCCTTATACAGTAAAGAATGTTTTTTATTTACTGGTCCAAAAGTAGCCACATCAGCGTCTTTTAATAGTTTTCCATAAACAAATACATGGTTTTTATCTTTTGAATAAAAAGAGGTTTTAAATATACTGAACGTATTTGGGTCAGCTTTTTCAATTATATCTCCGTGATAGAACACGTTGTTTTTATCTTTAGAATACGGGAATTGAATTATTTCAAAAGAAGCAGGATTAGCATTCTCAATTTTTACTCCATCATAAACAACCTTATTGTCAAATAATAGAAACTTATCTTTTAAAACAGTTAAATTGTTGATGTTTTGGTAAGGTATCGATATTAGAGAGTCTACCATTTTACCATTTTGATACTCTTGGAAATCATAAATATTGTTTTTATCAGCAATATATCTATTGTTGATTTTTTTAGTTGTAGCTGGATCTATTGTAGAAGCTAGTAACTTATAACTTTTTAATGAGTATACGTTATTTTTATCTTTAACAAAGTTACTATTTATAATTGTAAATGAATTATAATCTACATTTACAGGCTGATAGTTGTAAAAATAAAATTTGTCGTCTTTAGACCAATCATTATCAATTTTTTGGAATGTGTTTGGATTAGCTTTAGCTATTTTCCACAAGTGTTTTTTTCCTTGACTTTCCTCTTGAATATCTTGGGGTAAATAGTTGACAGCTAAATATACATGGTCTTTATCAAAACAGATGTAATTGTCTTTGTGGACATAAAAGGTAGAAACATCTACTTCATTATCTATAATATGAGTTTTAAAATATAGGTGATTTTTGTCTTTTCCAAAATCTCTTCCTAAGACTTTGAAGCTCTCAACATCTGCATTTATTTTAGTGTTACCCAATTCAAACCAATTTCCCATAGGAGAATAACAGATGTTACTTTTTGATTTTGAATAGTAATAGGAATCTGAAATAGATTTATCTACAGGACCTGCAAAAGGACTACAGGCTTGAGAGATAATTGCCATTATAAATAAGAATGCCTTTAGAAGAGGAGAATGTTTAGCTCGTGTAATTTTTTTAATTATAAAATTCAAAATAAGTATAATTATGATTATTGATATATAAGGGTAGTTTGTAATTAAGTTCATTAAATAACTATATAATTAGTGTTTGTAACTTAAATAACTTTTATTTTTCGTAATAGTTGTATCCAATAAGTTTAATAAGTTTTTGTATTCTTTTTTTATCTGTAATTTTATGTAAAATAAAAACATATTCGTCTGATTGAGTATCTATAAACCCTAATTGAAGATTATTTTGTCTTAAAGGTTTATCGAAATCCTCAAAAACGTTATCAAAAGAAACAGATGCATTTTTTTTGTAATTATTAGGACTGGGTAAGTCAATAGATAAGTTAAAATTATCTTTTAATGTTGATTTTAAAAACCATTCTAAATCTTTAATATCAGCTTTCCAGTCTAATCTTATAATAAACGAAATATCATCCTCTTCTAAAAGGTCTATTAAATAGTTAAGTGTTGTAAAATATTCACTGTCATTATCATAGTTTTTAAGGTTTTTTATATGATTTAAAACGCATTCTTTTTTGTTTAAAACACATATTTCAGTCAGTTCTTTGTATGCTTCTCGCTGAATACTATTTATAGATGGACGCTCTTTTTTTATGTTTACTTTTTTGTTAGAGTTTTTTTCTCTTTTTAAATTTTCTTCTACGAGTTTAATGAGTTCTGAGAAAGTAGCTTCTATTTTAGTTATAATTCTTAAATCATATACAGGTTTATGCATATCTGGAATATGAAACCATTTTATATCTTCACCACCATTGCATTTTCTTATTTCAATTTGGTTTTCAATTCTAACAATAAAATAAAACTCTGTAGGGAAGTTATAATCTTCATAATCATAAAATATAATTGAATTTGGAATATAAACTTTACGTTTACTTGAATCATATTCAATATCGTCTGTATATAAAAGTAACGTTTTAAAAATCTCTTTTTTTGAATTAGTAAACTCTATTTTTTTTGGAAAGTTTTTTTCAATAATTGTATTTTCAAATATGTATTTGAAAGAATTGATGTTAAGAGTAGTTGATTTAAATGGTTTTCCGTATAGTTTTTTTTCATCGTAATATATTCTTGCCATATTTCTATTTATTATTTATTAGGAGTTTTATTTGGTTGATTAACAATGATTCTTAAGATATTTGTAAGTGTTTTTATTTTGTACAACGAAAAAACAAAGGTTGTTTATTTTCCAAACTAATTGTTTCTCTCTTTTATTAAGCGTTAACCAAGGTGAAATTAAATAAAAAACATACAAAAATATAGGGTTAAAAAAGTATAATTAAACTATACATTGTTACCAACTACTTTCTTCTTTAATCAGTTCTAGTTGTCCGTTTACAATTTTATAAAACATCATTTTTTCATTTCCTTTTTCTACATACGGAAGTCCATATATAATTAATTCTTTATGTGAATTTGTTTTAGTATATAGAAATTGATATTTTGGTTTCAATAGAATGTTTTTGTTTTTATCGGCAATACCGTAAGAATAATAATCCTCAGTTTTACTTCCACCGCCACCAAAACCAATTAACATGGCATCTTTTGAATGTTTATATTTTTTAATTAAATATAGGTTATCTTTAAGTTGTTCATTAACATATCTCAGTTCCTCAGAGTTCTCTATATATTCAGTTCCAATAAGGTTTATTTTATAATAAGGTTTTCCAAGAAATCGCCATAATAAAAATGAGAGTACCGCACCTATTAGTAGTACAATTATTAAATTTATTTTTAATGTTTTATTCATTTATTAGTTTTCAGAAGTAGCAAACGTGCAACGATTTTTTTAGTCTAAAACTAATAATTTTTTATATATGTTCTTTAATAGAGATGAATTTATATTTTAGTTTCGTTTTTTAAGCTGATTATTGCATGAAAAACTATTAACTCAAATCTAGTTGTAAAGATTCCTCCTCGAGCCTCGTTTGGAGTGACAACTTTTTAGTATTAATCATTAACCAAGCTTCTCACGTATTTTATCCAAACACAAATTATCAATACTACCCACATGCGTATGTTTTTTAGAAGTATCAGGAGTATACGTACCGTTGACAACTTCGTCACCAATTTTTTGGTAAGCCTCTCTAAAACTCATACCATTTTCAACCAAGGTATTCATATTATCTACTGTAAATAAGTATTTATACTTTTCATCCTGTAGGTCAATATCCTTCACAATAACTTGCTGAATAGCATAGTCAAAAATATCTAACACATCTTTTAACTCTTCAAAAGCATTGATGATATTTTCTTTTAATAACTGATAATCTCTATGATATCCACTTGGTAAATTGTTAGTGATTAACAAAGTTTCAGTATACAACGCTTGAATCTTATTACACTTACCTCTAATCAATTCAAACACATCAGGATTCTTTTTATGCGGCATAATGCTACTACCTGTAGTCAATTCATCAGGAAAAGAAATAAAATCAAAATTCTGACTCATATATAAGCAAATATCCATCGCAAAACGTGCTAATGTATTACTTACACTTCCTAATGCCATAGTTAGTGTACGTTCACTTTTTCCTCTACTCATTTGTGCTGCCACCGCATTGTATTTTAAGGTTTCAAACCCT
This sequence comes from Tenacibaculum mesophilum, assembly GCF_003867075.1. Taxonomy (NCBI): domain Bacteria; kingdom Pseudomonadati; phylum Bacteroidota; class Flavobacteriia; order Flavobacteriales; family Flavobacteriaceae; genus Tenacibaculum; species Tenacibaculum mesophilum. Next base: position 487,057 of record NZ_CP032544.1, read on the forward strand.
AGTTCTTTGGTGGTGAATTCTCTATCGATTGGGAAAGAACTTCCATATCCTGCAGCAGAACCTAACGGATTTTGATCTACCGTTTTTAGCGCTGCATTAACCATGTACAAATCGTCAATTAGTAATTCAGCATACGCAGAAAACCATAATCCGAAAGAAGAAGGCATTGCCACTTGTAAGTGGGTGTAGCCTGGTAATAACTTGGTTTTATGTTCTTCTGCTAACTGTAATAATGTATTGAATAACGTTTTCGTTTTATCAGAAATCAACTGTAAATTGTCTTTATAATACAATTGTAACGCTACTAAAACCTGATCGTTTCTTGAACGTGCGGTATGATTTTTCTTACCAACTTCACCGCACATGTTGGTTAATTCAAACTCAATTTTAGAATGTACATCTTCAAATTGAGCATCTATTATAAAAGTACCTTCTGCCACTTGTTGTTGTAGCGTAGTAATTCCAGCAGTTACTTGTGCTAATTCTTCCGAAGTAATAATACCGATGGAAGCCAGCATTTTTGCATGTGCTAATGATGCTTGCAAGTCGTACGGTGCAATGTGTATGTCTATTTCTCTATCGTTTCCAACAGTGAAATGTTCTATTTTTTTATCTATGGATAATCCTTTGTCCCAAAGTTTCATAATCTTAGTGTTTTTTATGTGTCACCTCGAACGTATGTGAGAGGTCTCAAGGTTATGAGTTACTCTTTTTAATGAGATTTAGCTATGCTGAACCTTACGGTTTCTCTCTATCGTTCGGAATGACGGTTATTTTAGAACCAAGAGAATAGACCGCTTCGCTGTTAGAGCAAAGACTTGTTTATAGGTCTTTGTTCTTGACTCTTTTTTCTATGTTCCTTTTTATTGTTTGTTGTCATTTCGACCAGAGGGAGAAATCTCAAGAATGTTTGTTACTCATTTTTTTGAGATTCCTCCTCGTACCTCGTTCGGAATGACGGTTATTTTAGAAAAAGATGTCTTGTATCTCTTTTCTATGTTTTAAATTCTTACTTATAATACTTTATTCAATAATTCTATATACAACTCAATTCCTTCCTCAATCTCTTGAAGATAAATAAACTCATTAGCGGTGTGTGAACGTGTGCTGTCTCCAGGTCCTAATTTTAATGACGGACAACTCAATACAGCTTGGTCAGATAGGGTAGGAGAACCATAGGTTGTTCTTCCTAAAGCCAACCCTGCTTGTACCAAAGGGTGTTCTTTTGGTATTGATGATGAATTCAAATTCAAACTTCTTGGTTGTATGTTACAAGGTGCATGTTCTTGTAAAAAATCACTGATTTCCTGATTGGTATATTGATCGTTTACACGAACATCTACTACCAATTTTACTTCGGAAGGGACAGCATTGTGTTGTTTCCCTGCATTGATTTGTGTTACCGTGAGTTTTACGTCTCCCAAGGTTTCCGAGGTTTTTTCAAATTCAACATCTTTAAACCACTGTAATATTTCAATAGCGTTATAAATAGCATTATCATGGTTCGGATGTGCTGCATGACTAGGGGTTCCGCTTACCTCAGCGTCAAAAACGACTAGACCTTTTTCAGCAATAGCTAAATTCATTAAAGTAGGCTCTCCTACGATGGCTACATCAATCTTTGGTAAGGTTTTTAGTAATCCGTTTAAACCGTTAGGACCACTGCTTTCTTCCTCGGCAGTTCCTGCAAAAACAAGGTTATAAGTCAAGTTTTCTTTCTGGTAGAAATGGGTGTAGGTTGCCAACAACGAAACTAAACATCCGCCAGCATCGTTACTTCCTAATCCGTAGAGTTTACCATCTTCTACAATCGCTTTAAAAGGCTCTTTGGTATAGCCGTTATTAGGTTTTACGGTATCGTGGTGCGAGTTGAGTAATAACGTAGGTTTGTTAGCATCAAAATGTTTATTTACTGACCACACGTTATTCTGAGTTCTAGTGTATGGAATATCATACTCTTTAAACCAGTTTTCTAGCAGTAGGGCAGTAGCATCTTCTTCCGAAGAAAAAGATGGTGTTTCTATTAGGTTTTTTAACAGATTGATGGCTTTTGTGGTAAGTCTTTGTATCATGATAGTTGTAATGAGGTGTGTTTGTTTTTTGAGTTAAATACCATAGCTGTATTACCTATGTGTACTTTTTGAACATTGTTTTTTAGGGCATGAAAGCAATTGTCTAACTTAGGAAGCATTCCTTCAAATATGACTCCGTCAGCTTTTAATTGCGTGTAGGATTCTGAAGTGATTTGTTCGATAATAGAGTTGTCATCGGTTACATCACTTAGCACTCCTGATTTTTCAAAACAGTAATATAGTTCTGTACTAAAATGAGCAGAGAGACCTATAGCAATTTCTGAGGCTATGGTGTCTGCATTTGTGTTCAATAACTGTCCGTTAGCATCGTGCGTAATGGCACAAAACACAGGCGTTACTTCGTTATTAATTAATACGGTTAGTACTTGCGGGTTCACGGTAACAACGTCGCCTGCAAATCCGTAATCTATAGGTTCAGCAGGACGTTTGGTTGATACAATGGTATTTCCGTCAGCCCCTGTAAATCCCACAGCATTTGCATTGTTTGCTTGTAACTGCGCAACAATTTGCTTGTTGATTTTACCTGCATATACCATAGTAATTAAATCTAAAGTTTGTGTATCAGTTACACGTCTGCCATCAATCATCGTCACAGGAATATTCAACTGTTTAGCCAATTCAGAAGCTAGTTTTCCACCACCATGTACCAATATTTTCGGACCTTTTAACTGAGCGAAATCAGCTAAGAAACTATGTAAGGCTTTCTCATCATTAATGATGTTTCCACCTATTTTTACAATCTTTATAGTTTTCATTTTTAGTTTTAAGTTTAATTTATTGTTCATTTTTTCTTGATAAAAAACGAACCAAAAAATCAAGTCTGTAAAGAGGAAATTGCTACGCACCACTCATTTTCAAAGCTTCATGCTTAAAGCTACGCTTAGCACTTCCGCTTTTTCATTCATTATTTTTTTTACAGACAGTTTTCATATTTTAATTCTCTTTTAATTAAATGTCACGTCGAGTGATTTTTAGTACTGAAAGGGAGAAAAATTGTATCGAGACGTTTTCAAGTAGTTCTCGATACATCTCCCTGCGGTCGACACTCGAACTGACAAGTCAAAATTTAAATTCAACTTAAATGATTTAAAATCTCTTTTAATACTATCTGTGCTGCAAAGGTTCTGTTGTTGGCTTGTTCAATCACAAGAGAATTTTCACCATCTAAAACAGCATCTTCCGCTACCACATTTCTTCTGATAGGTAAGCAGTGCATAAATTTAGCAGCGCCTATTTTTTCCTGAGTAATCATCCAGTTGGGGTCTTCATTTAGTATTTTACCATACTCATTAAAAGAACTCCAGTTTTTAGCATAGATAAAGTCGGCATTTTCAAAAGCTTTCTGTTGATCGTATTCTATAGGAAACTGTTGTGTGATTTCAGGATCTAGCTCATAACCTTCGGGATGCGTTATAACAAATTCTACCTCCATGTTGTGCATGAGGTGTACAAAAGCATTGGCAACCGAATGTGGTAATGCTTTTGGGTGCGGTGCCCAAGACAACACTACTTTAGGTTTATCAACTTTTTTGGTTTCCGTAATAGTAATCGCATCTGCCAAGGCTTGTAACGGATGGTCAGTAGCACTTTCCATATTGACAATAGGCACCGTAGCGTATTTTGTAAAACTGTTGAGTACAATTTCAGAGGTGTCTTTTTCTTTGTCTTTCAACGTAGGAAAAGCTCTTACCGCAATGATATCAGCATACTGAGAAATTACCATGGCAGCCTCTTTAATATGTTCTGAAGTACTTAAATTCATTACAGTACCGTCTTCAAACTCCATATTCCAAGCGTTGGTAATGTTTAATACGCTTACCTCCATCCCTAAGTTTTTAGCCGCTTTTTCGGTACTTAATCTTGTACGCAAACTAGCATTAAAGAACAGCATGACTAAGGTTTTATGTTGCCCTAAATCAGCAAACTGATAGGGGTTTTCTTTTAATTGAATTGCCTTTTGAATAGTTTCTGAAAGGTTTTCAATGTCGTTTAAGCTGGTGTATTTTTTCATGACAGTTCCTTTTTTAAAGCATCAAAAAACACATCGATATGTTGCTTCTGAATGGTTAATGGCGGAAGAATTCTTAATAAGTTAGGATTCTTAGCGCTCCCTGTGAAAATGTGATGATTGAATATTAGATTCTTTCTTAATTCAGCAATAGGAAAATCGAATTCTAACCCTAACATGAGACCTCTTCCTTTTACAGTTGTTATCTGCGGAATAGAAGCTGCTTGTTCCATAAAATACTCAGCAATTTGCTGTGCATTTTCCATCAAATGCTCTTTTTTGATGGTTTCAATTACTGCTAAGGAAGCTGCACAAGCTAAGTGATTACCACCAAAGGTAGTTCCTAACAAACCATAAGAAGCTTTGATGCTTGGATGAATTAAGATTCCCCCAACAGGGAATCCGTTTCCCATTCCTTTTGCCATGGAAATAATATGCGGAGTAATGCCGTGTTTTTGAAAAGCAAAGAAATCACCCGTTCTACCAAAACCACACTGAATTTCATCAGCAATTAATAGCGTGTTGTATTGCTTGCATAGTTTTTCTAACCCTTGGTAAAAAGTAGTTGATGCTTCGTCTAATCCACCAATACCTTGAATGGTTTCAATAATAATGGCACAAACATCATTGTTCTTTAAAGCCTTTTCAACACCTTCCAAGTCTTCAAACTCTAAAAAAATAACCTCTTGCTGCGCATTGATAGGCGCTACAATCTTAGGATTGTCAGTTGCTGCTACTGCAGCTGAAGTACGTCCGTGAAATGAATTCTTAAAAGCAATTATTTTCTGCTTACCAGTGTGAAAAGAAGCTAGTTTTAAAGCATTTTCATTGGCTTCAGCTCCAGAATTACATAAGAATAGTTGATAGTCTTTACAACCCGATATGTCTTCTAGTTGTGAGGCTAACTCCACTTGTAACGGATTCTGAATAGCGTTGCTATAAAAACCTAGTTTAGCTACCTGCTGGCTAATGTTTTTTACATAGGTAGGGTGTGAGTGCCCAATAGAAATTACGGCATGTCCGCCATATAAATCTAAATACTCTGTGCCTTTATCATCGTACACATATACATCGTTGGCGGTTACTGGGGTAATATCAAATAGAGGATATACGTTAAATAAACTCATTAGTTTTCTTTTTTTATGGTATTAATTTTGTTAAAAGAGGCTACCATTCCCTGTATTAAGGCGGCACTTAAACCTTTGTGTTCCATTTCATTCAAACCTTCAATGGTACAGCCTTTTGGAGTGGTAACTTTATCGATTTCTTCTTCAGGATGATTTCCTGTAGCTATGAGTAGGTTGGCAGCACCTTCGCTGGTATACATCGCAAGTTCTTGTGCTTCTTTTGCATCGAAACCTAACTGAATAGCGGCTTGTGTAGTTGCCCGTATTAAGCGCATCCAAAAAGCAATTCCACTAGCACATATTACGGTGGCTGCTTGCATTTGATCTTCATGAATAATCATAGAAGTTCCTAGTTGATTGAAAATAGTTGTAGCTATTTTTAAATCTTCCTTCTTTTGAGTATTACCACTAAGACAAGTCATCGATTTTCCAACGGCAATAGCAGTATTAGGCATGGCTCTGATAATAGTAGTATCTGAACCAATAAGCGCTTCCATTTTTTCAATAGAAAAACCAGCAACTGTAGAAATTACTATATGGTTGTCTGATAATAGGGGAGCAGTTTCTTTTAAAAGAGCTTCTAAATGTGTTGGTTGTACTACAAAAATTAGTACATCAGATGCTGTGATTGCTTCCTTGTTATTAGAACTAATGAAAACGTTGGGAACTTCTTTAAATTCATTAAGTTTTTCAATGTTTCTCTTGGTTAAGAGAAGTTGAGAAAACGAATTGTTTTGTATCAATCCTTTAGCGATTGATTTTCCTAAGTTACCTGTACCTATAATTGCTATTTTCATGTCTTTTATTTTAAAAATATGTTGCTTTTAGTTGTAATCCTGTATTCTCTTGAAAACGAAACATTAGGTTCATATTCTGGACTGCTTGCCCAGAAGCTCCTTTTAATAAATTATCAATAATGCTTGTTATGAGGAGCTTATCTCCGTGTTTATGCAAATGAATTAAACACTTGTTGGTGTTTACTACCTGTTTTAAGTGTAATTCATTATCAGCTACGTGTGTAAAAAGAGCCTCTTTATAGTAGCCTGAATACAGTTGTTGTGCTTCTTCTAAACTTCCTTCAAAATCTGTGTATAATGTTGCATAAATACCTCTGGAAAAATCTCCTCTGTTAGGGAGAAATAATACTTCTGAATCAAAACTAGATTGAAGCGTATGCAAGGTCTGACTGATTTCTCCTAAATGCTGATGGGTAAAAGGTTTGTAATAGGAAAAATTATTATCTCTCCATGTAAAATGCGTGGTTGCTGATAATGAAGTACCTGCTCCAGTAGCACCAGTAACCGCATTGACATGTACATCATTTTGTAATAAACCTGCATCTGCCAGTGGAAGCAACCCTAATTGAATAGCTGTAGCAAAACACCCTGGATTTGCAATATAAGAAGCGTTTTGTATAGCTTCCTTTTGAAACTCAGGTAAACCATATACAAATTGCTTTCCTTGAAAAGTACTATCAGCTTCTAGTCTAAAATCATTTCCTAAATCAATAATCTTAGTATGATTTGAAAAGGTATGTGTTTCTAAAAACTTTTTAGAGTTTCCGTGTCCTAAACATAAAAACAGTACGTCTACAGAAGCATTGATTTTATTGGTGAATACTAAATCGGTACTCCCCACCAAATCCTGATGGACATTCGCTATTTTATTACCGGCATTAGAAGTGCTATACACAAAATTAATAGTCGCTTTTGGATGTTGTAATAAAAGTCTAATTAACTCTCCTGCTGTATAACCAGCACCTCCGATGATTCCTACTTGTATCATATTGTTTGTTGTTTTAAATAGTAGAATGAGTTTTCATTCATGAGATCATCACGTCGTTATCACTCCTCATGATGACGTTTTTGTCATTGCGAGCCTTTCGACTGTCGCTCAAGACAAGCTCAAGAGTGGCAATCTGTTTATTGTTAATCACTCACTGTTTACTGTCTACTGATTAACTTGTTGGTATATTTTATTCTGATTTCCTAAGATTTTGATAAAACCTTTCGCATCTTCAGCAGTCCATCCTTTGTTTAGTTCACCGTAACTACCAAATTTGGCATTCATTAAATCATGTGGAGAATCAATTCCATCAAGTGTAAAATGATAGAGTTTCAGCGTTACAAAAACATCGCCAGTTACCTTTGCTTGGCTATTTGTAAAGAAGGCTTCCATATCTCTCATTACAGGATCTAAATACTGACCTTCATGCAAATGCATGCCATAAAAGCTAGCTAAATACTCTTTGTGTTGTAATTGCCACTTGGTTAAGGTGTGTTTCTCAAGTAAGTGATGTGCTTTAATAGTGATTAATGCCGCAGCAGCTTCAAAACCAACTCTTCCTTTAATTCCTACAATAGTATCGCCCACGTGAATATCTCTACCAATTCCGAATTTAGACGCCATGGTATTTAATTGCTCAATGTTTTGTACAGGAGTTTTTTCGTCATCATTGATAGCCATTAATTCACCTTTTACAAAAGAGAGTTTTACTTGTTCAGGTACTGTCTTTGTTACTTGAGAAGGGTAGGCGTGTTCTGGTAACGGATGTTCTGAGGTTAAGGTTTCTTCACCTCCTACACTGGTTCCCCATAAACCTTTGTTGACAGAATATTTAGCTTTTTCCCAAGACAAATCAATACCGTTACTTTTTAAGTACTCAATTTCTTCTTGTCTTGAAAGTTGTAAATCTCTTATAGGAGTTATGATTTCAATTTCAGGAGCAATGGTTTGAAAAATCATATCAAACCTTACTTGATCATTCCCAGCACCTGTACTACCATGAGCAATATAACTAGCACCAATACTCTTAGCATAGTTTACTATTTCTATAGCTTGTATAATTCTTTCAGCACTTACCGAAAGTGGATACGTATTGTTTTTTAACACGTTACCAAAAATTAAGTACTTAATTACTTTATCGTAATAATCAGTTACGGCATTGATATTTTTATAGGTAGTCAGACCCATTGTGTAAGCGTTGTGTTCAATCTTTTTAATTTCTTCGGAAGAAAATCCGCCAGTATTAACGCTAACAGCATGAACTTCATATCCTTGTTTTGATAAGCTTACCGCACAGTACGAAGTATCTAATCCGCCACTATAAGCAATTACTAATTTTTTCATTTTTTGTCTTTTTTTAGGAAGATGGTTTCCTTAATTCTTTTGAGTCTTTGAAAGACTTTGGCTTTTACTTTTATGTTTTGAGGTTTTTTGTTAGGATCGAATAACATACCGGTACACAAACACATTTTTTGCTGTGTACGTTGCAAGACATCGTAATTTTTACAAGTCTGACAACCATTCCAAAAAGACTGATCTTCTGTAAGTTCAGAAAAAGTAACAGGTTGATAGCCTAATTCGCTGTTGAGTTTCATAACCGCCAAACCAGTAGTAATACTAAATATCTTAGCATTAGGAAATTTAGCTTTAGAATGCTCAAAAACTACTTTCTTAATTTGTTTGGCTAAACCAATACCTCTATAGTTTGGGTGAACAATCAACCCAGAATTGGCTACAAATTTGCCATGACTCCAGGCTTCGATATAACAAAAACCAGCAAATTGATCGCCATCTAAGGCAATAACAGCGTTACCATTTTCTAGTTTTGTAATGATGTATTCTGGTTTTCTTTTGGCAATTCCTGTGCCTCTAACCAGAGCAGCTTCGTCAATAGTTTGACAAATAATTTCAGCATACTTACTATGCGATTGATCAGCAATAACAACTCTCATTGAAATTGATTTTAGATAAACATTTTGTTAAAAATCGGTGGTTTAAAAAGAAGAACCGGACACACCTAGGTTCCCAAAATGAAGTAGTACCCTTACGGGCGACGTCGGATAAAAATAGGTCGTACAACAGTAATGTTATTGAAAACAATAACAAGAGTTAATAACGATATAAAAATGTAGATTATAGAAATCAAAAGAATGAAAATAAAATTATACAATACTCAGTTTAGGACAAAAGGAAGACTAGCGTCGGTTGAAAGACCGCACTAAAAAACTGGGTATATAGTTGTATATTTTATTTGTTTGCATAACGGCACAAATCTATAAAATAAATTTTGATAAATGCTAAATAAAAAATAAAAACTTTTATAATGTTAAGTAAAACAGTGGGTTAGGAGGTGTGTTTTTAAGGGGAGAAATAAAAAAATCAAAAAAATATTAGGATAACTAAAAAATAATTTCAAATATTTGTGATATCAGATGAAAAAACAAATATTAAATATCATTTCTATTATTATTGTCATTGTGATTATTTCACAAGGATAGGGAAGCGGTATTTAATATTTAACATATAAATTAATCAAGAAGGCTTCCTAAATTTAGGAAGCCTTTTTTAGTTGCAAAAAACATGAATCAAATTTTTAACATCGTGGTAATTATTATTGTCATTATTAGCTCTCCACCGAGTTGATACAGATAGTTATTGCCTATAAGGAAGCCTGTATCTAACTCTAGATACAGGCTTTTTTTATTCCGTGAATATCATAATGATTTGGTTTTAAGTGCTTGGTTTTGAGTTTTTTGCTTGTTTTTTGGAGTCAGTGAAAATCATCAAAGCCTTACAAAACAAGAAAGTAAATTAAAAAGCGAAAAATAATTTTGAACAGCAAAACAACTGAAAAAATGTATTACAACGAAGAAACAGTAATCTATTACAACGGAGAGTTTATCAAAGCCGTAGACGCAAGCGCTAACTTGTATAGTCAAAGTTTACACTATGGAAATGGGGTTTTCGAAGGTATAAGAGCATACAATACCAACGAAGGAACTAAAATTTTTAAGTCATATGAGCATTACAAAAGGCTTAAGTATGGAGCAGAAGTCATGAATATTCAATTGGAGTATTCTGAAGAACAACTAACGCAAATTACTTATGAATTATTGGAACGTAATGGTTTAAAAGACGCATACATCCGTCCGTTAGTCACTACAGGATCAGATATGAGTTTGTTAACTTCTAAAGAGACGAATTTAGTAATACAATGTTGGGAGTGGGGCAAGTACATGGGAGATAAATTACTTAGAGTAAAAACATCATCGTTTCAGCGTCCGAATCCGAAGTCATGTTTTGTAGAAGCAAAAGTAACAGGGCACTATACAAACTCAATATTATCAACTAACGAAGCAAAGAATAATGGGTATGATGAAGCATTGTTATTAGATATGAACGGCAATGTAGCTGAATGTTCTGGAGCAAATGTTTTTATGCAGAAAGAAGGGAAGTTATACACGCCACCTAGAGGTCATATCATGGCAGGAATTACTCGTGCTACGGTTATCGATTTATGTAAAGAAGAAGGAATCTCTGTTGAAGAAAAGCATTTCACTTTAGAAGAATTAAAAAATGCTGATGCTTGTTTTTTTACAGGAACTGCAGCCGAGATAGTTGGCTTACAATCGCTAGACGACTATCAATTTCCACTAGCGTGGGAAAAATCACACGGGCACAAACTAATGAAATTATATAAAGACGAAGTATTAGGCTTACGTCAAAAACGCAAAGCAAGCTAACATGGAACTAAACAAATTTAGTAAACAAGTAACTCAAGACGATACGCAACCAGCAGCACAAGCTATGTTGCATGCTATAGGTTTGTCGAAATCAGATTTAGAAAAACCGTTGGTAGGAATTGCAAGTACAGGATATGAAGGGAATCCGTGTAATATGCACCTAAACGATTTAGCAAAATTGGTAAAAGAAGGAACTGAAAATGCTAATTTAGTAGGATTAATATTTAATACCATAGGCGTTTCCGACGGAATTTCTATGGGAACTCCAGGGATGCGCTATTCTCTACCATCTCGTGATGTAATTGCTGACTCTATGGAAACGGTAGTGCAAGCGATGTCGTATGACGGATTGGTAACCGTAGTGGGTTGTGATAAGAACATGCCAGGAGCCTTAATGGCAATGTTGCGTTTAAATCGTCCATCAGTTTTAGTATATGGAGGAACCATTGCCTCAGGATGTCATGAAGGAAAAAAGTTAGATGTGGTATCAGCTTTTGAAGCTTGGGGAGAGAAAGTTGCAGGAACTATTACTCAAAAAGAATATCAAAGTGTTATTGAGAAAGCATGTCCAGGAGCTGGAGCTTGTGGAGGAATGTATACTGCAAACACGATGGCGTCAGCAATTGAAGCCTTGGGTATGAGTTTACCTTACAACTCGTCTAACCCTGCGATAAGTAACGATAAAGAACAAGAATGTGTAAAGGCTGGTGAAGCGTTACGCGTATTACTAGAAAAAGATATCAAACCATCAGACATCGTTACTAAAAAATCGCTGGAAAACGCAGTACGATTGGTAACGGTTATGGGAGGTTCTACCAATGCAGTATTACACTTTTTAGCTATAGCAAAAGCGGCAGATGTACAATTTACTTTGGAAGATTTCCAACGTATTTCAGATGAAACTCCATTCTTAGCCGATTTAAAACCTAGTGGAAAATACTTGATGGAGGATGTGCATAAGGTAGGTGGTACACCGGCAGTTTTAAAGTATTTACTAGAAAAAGGGTTGTTACATGGAGATTGTTTAACCGTAACAGGAAAAACAGTAGCAGAAAACTTAGCAACAGTTCCAAGTTTAACGGATGGGCAGGAAGTAATTAAGCCAACAGAACAACCTATCAAAGCTACGGGACATTTACGAATGCTCTACGGAAATTTAGCTAAGGAAGGTTCTGTTGCAAAAATAACAGGAAAGGAAGGATTGTATTTCTCTGGAAAAGCAAAAGTTTTTGAAGGCGAATACGCAGCAAATGATGGGATACGAGATGGAAAAGTTGAAAAAGGAGATGTAGTCGTAATTCGTTATGAAGGACCTAAAGGAGGACCTGGGATGCCAGAAATGCTAAAGCCAACAGCCGCTATTATGGGAGTAGGGTTAGGTAAAGATGTTGCTCTAATTACAGATGGTCGTTTCTCTGGAGGAACTCACGGGTTTGTAGTAGGGCATATCACGCCAGAAGCACAAGAAGGTGGTGTAATCGCTTTGGTAAAAGATGGAGATACCATAACCATTAATGCAGAAACGAATACGATTAATCTAGAAGTTTCAGAAGAAGAGTTAACTAAAAGAAAACAAGAATGGATAGCTCCACCTTTAAAAGTGAAAAGGGGAGTGCTATATAAATATGCAAGAACAGTAGCATCAGCATCTGACGGATGTGTAACCGACGAATTTTAATCGCAGGGCGATAGCCAGAAGATAAATTTCTTGAGGCTTGCCTAAAGGTGTTTGATTTTTAGATAAAGACGAGAGAATTAAGATTCAAGACTACATATAGTAGCACTAAAAATTTAATAAAAATAACTAAGCATATAGCTAAAAGCTAAAAGCATAAAGCTGAGTTTATGGAAACAAAAACGAAACAACAAACAGAACAAGAAATCACACAAAAAGTAACCATTACAGGTGCAGAAGCTGTAGTAAGATGTTTATTAGCAGAAGGAGTCGATTTATTGTATGGGTATCCAGGAGGAGCTATTATGCCTGTATATGATGAGCTGTATAAATATCAAGATAAATTACATCATGTATTAACACGTCACGAGCAAGGAGCAACTCATGCAGCACAAGGCTATGCGCGAGCTACAGGTAAAGTAGGAGTTGCCATGGCAACTTCGGGTCCAGGGGCAACTAACCTAATTACTGGTATTGCCGATGCACAGATAGATTCTACGCCAATGGTATGTATTACAGGACAAGTAGGAGCACACTTATTAGGGTCTGATGCTTTTCAAGAAACAGATATCGTAGGTATTTCAACTCCAGTAACGAAGTGGAATTATCAGATAACCAAAGCAAGTGAGATCCCCGAAGTAATGGCAAAAGCATTTTACATCGCCCGTTCAGGAAGACCAGGACCTGTTTTGGTTGATATTACTAAAAATGCGCAGTTTGAAGAGTTTGATTTTGAATATAAAAAATGTACTTCAGTGCGAAGTTATCAACCTGTTCCGAATACGAACATCCAAAGTGTTGAAGCAGCTGTTGAGTTGATAAATAATGCGGAAAGACCATTTGTAGTTTGGGGACAAGGAGTAATACTAGGAGAAGCAGAAGAAGAATTTAAAGCTTTTATAGAGAAAGCAGGAATTCCATCGGCAAGTACGTTGTTAGGCTTATCGGCTTTACCAACCAAACACCCTTTACATGTTGGAATGGTAGGAATGCATGGTAATTACAGTCCGAATAAACTCACCAACGAGTGTGATGTATTAATAGCTGTTGGAATGCGTTTTGACGATCGTGTTACTGGGGATTTAAGCCGTTATGCGAAACAAGCTAAAGTGGTGCATTTTGAAATAGATCCTGCGGAAGTTGACAAAAATGTAAAGACAGACGTAGCTGTTTTAGGAAATGTAAAAGAAACCTTAACGGTAGCACTTCCTCTTTTAGAACAGAATTCACACAAAGAATGGTTACAAGAATTTAGAAACCTTGATGCTGTAGAGTTTGATAACGTGATAAAAAATGATTTGTTTCCAACGAAAGAAGGTTTAACAATGGGAGAGGTTATTAAGCAAATAAATGAAGCCTCTGAAGGAAAAGCCATTGTAGTTACTGATGTTGGTCAACATCAAATGATAGCAAGTCGTTATGCAGAATTCAATCAAACGAAAAGTAACATTACTTCTGGTGGATTAGGTACTATGGGTTTTGCTTTACCTGCGGCAATTGGAGCAAAAATGGGAACCCCAGAGCGTGAGGTAGTTGCTGTTATTGGTGATGGCGGTTACCAAATGACCATACAAGAACTTGGAACTATTTTACAAACCAAAGCAGCGGTAAAAATTGTAGTGCTTAACAATGAGTTTTTAGGAATGGTACGCCAGTGGCAACAGTTATTTTTTGACAAGAGATATGCTTCTACAGTAATGACAAATCCTGATTTTATAGCAATTGCTAAAGGGTATCATATGGCAGCTAACAGAGTGACTAAAAGAGAAGATTTGGCGAATGCTGTCCAAGAAATGATACAATCTAAAGAAGCCTATTTCCTTGAGGTTTGCGTAGAAAAGGAAGATAATGTATTTCCAATGATTCCAACAGGAGCGTCAGTATCTGATGTTCGATTAAAATAAGAAAATATGAGTACAAAAAACACTTATACAATTTCAATATATACTGAAAATAACGTAGGGTTGTTAAATAGAATATCAGCAATATTTCAACGAAGACATATCAATATTGAGAGTATCAACAGCTCTTCTTCAGAAATTAAAAGTGTGTCGAGAATTACACTTTTGGTTAAGATTACAGAGGAACAAATGAAAAAAATAATTGGTCAAATAGAAAAGCAAGTAGAGGTAATCAAAGCTTTTTATCATACCGATGAAGAAACGATTTATCAAGAATCGTGTTTATTCAAACTAAGTACCGATTTGTTAACGGATAATGATGAAATTCAAACTATTATCAACCAAAGTAAATCAAGAGTCATTAATGTAAATAAAAGCTTTTTTGTTTTGGAAAAATCAGGACGTAAAGAAGAAGTAGAAGAACTCTATCACATATTAGATAAACATGGTATAAAGCAATTTGTTCGTTCAGGAAGAATTGCGGTTACTAAAGAAGAAATGCCAGTATCGCAACTATTACAATTAATACAGCAATAAACAAACAACACAAATACAATAGAAATGAAAAATTATTTCAACCAATTATCATTAAGAGAGCAGTTAGAACAATTAGGAAAATGTAGATTTATGAATGCTGAAGAGTTTTCAGAAGGAATTGAAGCATTAGAAGATAAAAAAGTGGTAATTGTAGGGTGTGGAGCACAAGGATTGAACCAAGGATTAAACATGCGTGATTCTGGTTTAGATATTTCGTATGCTTTACGTGAAGCAGCCATTAAAGAGCAACGTCAATCGTATAAAAACGCAACAGAAAATGGGTTTAAAGTAGGAACGTATGAAGAATTAATTCCTACTGCCGATTTGGTATGTAATTTAACGCCTGATAAGCAACATACACAGGTAGTAAACGCTGTGATGCCATTGATGAAATCAGGAGCAACTCTATCGTATTCTCACGGATTTAATATTGTTGAAGAAGGCATGCAAGTGCGTAAAGATTTAACCGTAATTATGGTGGCGCCAAAGTGCCCCGGAACAGAAGTAAGAGAAGAATATTTAAGAGGTTTTGGAGTACCAACTTTAATTGCGGTACACCCTGAAAACGACCCAGAAAACAAAGGATTGGCCCAAGCTAAAGCTTATGCGTATGCTACAGGCGGACACAGAGCAGGAGTATTGGAATCGTCGTTTGTTGCTGAGGTAAAATCGGACTTAATGGGAGAGCAAACCATTTTATGTGGTGTGTTACAAACAGGGTCTATTTTATCTTTCAACAAAATGGTTGAAGAAGGAGTAGAACCTACCTATGCATCTAAGTTAATTCAATACGGATGGGAAACCATTACTGAGGCATTAAAACATGGAGGAATTACCAATATGATGGATCGTTTATCAAATCCTGCAAAAATTAAAGCTTATCAACTTTCCGAAGAATTAAAAGAAGTATTAGCTCCGTTATTCAACAAGCATATGGATGATATCATGTCAGGACATTTTTCAAAAACCATGATGGAAGACTGGGCAAACGATGATGTAAATTTATTAACATGGAGAGCAGCTACTGGAGAAACACAATTTGAAAAAACTACTGCGACTTCTGAAGAAATTTCAGAACAAGTCTATTTTGATAAAGGAACGTTGTTAGTTGCTTTTGTTAAAGCTGGAGTTGAGCTAGCTTTTGAAACGATGGTGAAATCAGGAATTATTTCAGCATCGGCATACTACGAATCGTTACATGAATTACCATTAATAGCCAATACGGTAGCACGTAAGAAATTGTTTGAAATGAACCGTATTATTTCTGATACAGCTGAATACGGATGCTACTTATTCGACCATGCTGCAAAACCATTATTGACTGATTTTATGAAATCTGTACATACTGATGTTATTGGAAAAGCGTACAGTAGCACGAACGAAGTTGATAATCTTGAATTAATTAAAGTGAATAAAGTAATTCGCAACCATCCTATTGAAAAAGTTGGAGCAGAGTTGCGTGAGGCAATGACTGCGATGAAAGTAATCAAAACAAGCGTCAATCAAGAAGAACCCGTTTTAGCATAATCGTATGGAAGTTCAAAAAGAAACCTATTTTCCTAAATTAGAAGATATAGAGCAAGCTGCTGCGACTTTACAAGAAGTCGTGGCAGTTACTCCGCTGCAAGAAAATTTTAATTTATCACAACAGTTTAATGCAAACATCTTTTTGAAGAGAGAAGATTTGCAGCAAGTTCGTTCGTATAAAATTAGAGGAGCTTACAATAAAATTAACTCTTTAACAAAAAATGAATTAGTAAGCGGAATTGTGTGTGCTAGTGCAGGAAATCATGCACAGGGAGTAGCCTTAGCATGTAGAAAAAAAGAAATCTACGGAACTATTTATATGCCTGCACCTACACCCAAACAGAAGGTAGAGCAGGTAAAAATGTTCGGAGGTGATTTTGTGGATATTCGATTGATAGGAGATACATTTGATGATGCTTACAAGGCTGCAAAACTTTTATGTGATAGTTTGCAAAAGACATTTGTACATCCATTTGATGATGAAAAAATTATTGAAGGACAAGCAACCGTTGGCCTAGAAATTTTACAGCAATTACAACAACCAATAGACTATGTTTTTGTGCCTGTTGGAGGTGGTGGATTGGCTTCCGGTTTATCAAGTGTTTTTAAGTTATTGTCTCCAAGAACAAAAATTATCGGAGTAGAGCCAGCAGGAGCACCTTCTATGAAAAAATCGTTAGAAGCAAACAAAAATGTTGTGTTAGAAAACATAGATAAGTTTGTCGACGGAGCAGCAGTACAGCAAGTAGGAGCGTTGACCTATAAAATTTGTAGAGAGAACTTATCGGATATGATTACTGTTCCTGAAGGAAAAGTATGTCAAACCATTTTAGAAATGTACAATAAAGAAGCAATAGTGGTTGAGCCTGCTGGAGCTTTGACTATTAGTGCACTTGATTTTTATAAAGAAGAATTAAAAGGTAAAAATGTAGTGTGTGTTGTTAGCGGAAGTAATAACGACATTACCCGTACCGCCGAAATAAAAGAACGTGCGTTATTATATAGTAAATTAAAGCACTATTTTATTGTCCGTTTTCCACAACGTGCAGGAGCGCTAAAAGAGTTTGTTGCTGAGGTGTTAGGCGAGAATGATGATATTACTTTTTTTGAATACTCTAAAAAAACCAACAGAGAAAACGGGTCTGCTGTTGTTGGTATAGAATTAGAGAAAAAAGAAGATTTAGAGCCATTAATTCATCGAATGAAACAGCGAAATTTTTATGGTGAATACCTAAATGATAAACCTAATTTATTTGAGTTCTTGGTGTAAAATAGATAAAACTGTCTAAGGTGTCATTTCGAACGAGGGACGAGGAGGAATCTCTCAAAAACGAGTAACAAACAAAAGATTTCTCCCTTTGGTTGAAATGACGTTTTTGACAGTCTTATTTTTGACCAAGATATACCCAATGGTCATTTTCTTTACAAAAAACAGAGTTTTCGTGAATCACATCGATACTGCCATTTTCCATAAAAAAAGCTTTGAATTCAACTGTAGTTTCTGTTGTACGTAGCACTTCTAGTTTTATCCAATTAACAGCTTTTGTCCAAGCTAAAATATCTTTCTTTTCTCGCTTAGAAGGTCTGGTACTGCTGTGGTGACTTTTTTGTAGGTAATTAATATCTGCTAAAACAAAAGCACTATATCTTGAACGCATTAGAGCTTCAGCTGAGGTAGCTGAATGAATATTTTGATGTGCTTTTTGACAGCAATCACTGTATTTTTTATTAGGGTTACATGGACACTGCATATTTATTTAATTGATTAACTCGGGCTGTTCTTGTATTCTAAAACAGCGTTCTTCTCCTAGAAATAAGGGATTTCCGTGTTTTTCAGACCAAAATCCTTCTAAGATATTTTTAGAAAGGCAAGAGTACACAGCGACTCCTTTATATATAGTGTTATCATCGCCTCTGTAATTAAAGTTAATAACTAAAATGTTTTTTTTAAAGAAACCAGTGCCAAATTGTTCTTGTTGCTTGTTAATAAGCCATTTGGCAATAATTCTGTTGTCTTTATCAAGAGTTAAAGAGAGTGTACCTTTGTAGGTGTTATCACTTTCGTCTTGATTACTGCCTATAATATCATAAGTTCCTACTAAATCTTCTACTGTCATTTAATGTTCAATAATTAAGCAAAATTAAGATAGTTTATTATAAGTAACTACTTTTCTTGGTTAATAAGAGCAGTATTGTGTTTTTTTATTTTAATTTTTACATGCTTTGAGGCAGGCATATTACTACCTTTAACAGTATTGTGAATTGACACTAAAACATTAGTTTCCGGAAAATAAGTAACCGTGTTTTTTTCAGGAATAGGATATTCAACTATAATAAATAGTGGAGCAATACGCTCTGTATTGTCATCATAATTGTACAAGTCTACTTTATCACCTGCATTAAATCCTGCTTTTTCAATATCTTTTTTATTCATAAAAATTACACGACGCTCATTATAAACTCCGCGATAACGATCATCTAATCCATAAATAGTAGTATTGAACTGGTCATGAGTTCTTACCGTAGCCATTAAATACTCATCATCAGCCAATGTGTTTTTAGGTAATGTGGTTATAGAAAATGGAACACGATCTCCAAACTCTTTTGTTTTAAACCGTCCTTCACGAGCCGCATTAGGTAAGTAAAATCCGCCTTTTTGTTTTACACGAACATTGTAATTGTCAAAACCTGGAATACATTTTTCAATATCATCTCTCACAGCATCATAACTATTCATATAACGATTCCAATCAACCACACTTTTACTTCCTAAAGTAGCTTTTGCAATACGGCAAACAATATGAGTTTCGTTGATAAGTTTGTCAGATATTGGTTTTAATACTCCTTTAGACCACTCTACGATTCCCATGGCATTTTCAGCACTTGTATACTGATGCTCACCATTAATCATATCAATTTCACTTTTAGAAATAGTAGGCAAAATTAAAGCTTCTTTTCCATGAATTAAATGGGTTCTATTAAGTTTAGTAGAAACAGAAACAGATAAGTCTAGTTGTCTTAATCCGTTTGCAGTATAGGTGGTGTCAGGAGTAGCAGACAAGAAATTACCTCCCATACTAAAGTGTACTTTAACTTTTCCTTCATTCATTGCTTTTATAGTATCAACTACATCGTAACCGTTCTCTCTTGGCGGGTTAAAACCAAAAACTTCGTTAAGTTTATCTAATTGTTTTTGGGAAGGATGATTATTAATCAACATTGTTCTGTTTCCTTGTACATTACTATGACCTCTTACAGGACAAGAACCCGCTCCGGGTTTACCAATACTTCCTTTTAAAAATAAGAGATTCAGAACTTCTTTTAAAATATCAACCCCGTTAGGTTGTTGCGTAAGCCCCATTCCCCAACAAATGATAATTCGGTTTTTATAAGCTAACATTTCAGCAGCTTTTTGAATATCTTTTTTTAGAACACCAGATATACTTGCTAATTCATCTACGTCATAATTTTCAATTTGCTTAATTAAATCGTTATAACCAACTGTTTTATTTTTGATAAATTCTTGATCGAAAACTTTACCTGGGGTTTCTTTTTCAAAATGAAATAGTAAGCGTTCGATAGCTTTTAGCAGTGCTAAATCTCCATTAATTTTAACGGGAAGGTGTAAATCGGCAAGTTGGATACCTTTTCCTAAAATACCACTTATTTTTTGAGGATCTCGGAAGCCCATTAAACCAGCTTCGGGAAGAGGATTAACAGCAATAATTTTAGCTCCATTCTTTTTCCCTTTTTCTAAAGCGCTTAACATTCGTGGAGAATTCGTTCCTGGATTTTGACCAATAATAATAATGATATCAGTATCGTAGAAGTCTTTTAAAGTGGCTGTTCCTTTTCCTATCCCTGTAACTGAGGCAAGGGTGAAACCAGAGGTTTCGTGACACATATTGGAACAATCAGGAAAGTTATTTGTTCCAAATTCACGTACAAAAAGTTGATATACAAAAGAAGCTTCGTTACTTGTTCTTCCAGAAGTATAAAAAGCAGCATTATTTGGAGATTCTAATTTATTTAAGTGCTCAGCAATTTTAGCAAAAGCATTGTCCCAGCTAATAGGTTCATAATGTGTACCATTTTTAGGCAAGTACATTGGTTCAGAAAGTCGCCCTAAACCACCTATTTCATAGTCACTCAAGTTGGTTAATTCTTCAATAGAGTTTTGTTTAAAGAAGGAAGCAGTAATTTTTTTATTAGTAGCTTCTTCTGCTAAAGCTTTAACTCCGTTTTCGCAATATTCAGCAATAGGTGATCGTTCATCATCTGGATCAGGCCAGCCACAACTAGGACAGTCAAAACCATTAAACTGATTCATTTTAAATAAAGCTTTTCCTCCTCGCGTTAGAGTTTTATCTTTAATTAAACTTTTTATAGCGTTAGTAACTCCAGGAATACCCGCAGCCCAATCTTTCGGAGCACCAGTTCTTAAACTTAATAGTTTATAAGGAGGTTCTGCAGAAGGTTGTTTGCTTTTGTCTTTTTTATTTTGATTTTCCATAATTATAAATAGACTGTTGTTATGAATAAAAAGCGTTTCATTATAAGTCTTTATAAAACTAACAAAAAAAGACTAAAGAGAAATGCTTAATTTGTAACAGTATTATTTTTTTTATATATTGTATGAAAATTGTTCAAAATGTTCATCGATACTTTTTGTTCATTCATCGATAGTTAGGTATAAGTAGTCTATTTTTAGATGGAGTGTTAAGAATTTGCATTAATATTGGTATAGTTAATAAATATATCAGAAAACAAAATGAAGAAAAATCTTAATGTCCTTTTAATAGAAGATAATACTATTGAAGTAATGAAAATGGATAGGACAGTTTCATTACTTAAGCTAAAGCATAAAATAATAGAGGCTAAGACAGCCGATGTAGCACTGGAAAAGTTAAATGAAGGATTTGATCCTGATATAATTTTGCTTGATTTGAATATGCCGAAAATAAGTGGTATTGAGTTCTTGTCAATAATTAAAAAAAATGAAGATTTTAGGCACATACCAGTTATTGTATTAACAACGTCTAATAATAAAAAAGACATTGTAGAGTGTTATAAAATAGGTATTTCAGGGTACATTTTAAAGCCTTTAAAGTATGAAGATTATATTACGAAAATAGATATAACATTGTCGTATTGGGCTATTAATGAATTAAAAAATAATTAATGAAAGGAATTGTTTTTACAGAGTTTTTAGATTTAGTAGAAGAAAAATTTGGTTTAGAAATGGTAGATAAAATTATATCCCAATCAGAGTTAGAATCTGATGGGATATATACTTCTATAGGAACTTATAGTTTTTCTGAAATGTTACAATTACTTGAAAACCTAAGCTCGAATACAGGTGTTTCTATAGATGACTTGTTACTTATTTATGCGGAACATTTTTTTAGTGTTTTGAAAGAAAGTTATTCTGGACTTTTAGAGTCTTTTAATGACCCCATAGAAATGCTTTCTTCAATAGAAAATCATATTCATGTAGAGGTGAGAAAAATTTATCCAGATGCAGAATTACCCACTTTTATAGTTGAAAGTAGAACAGACACATCATTAGTAATGATTTATAAGTCCAATAGAGCAATGCATCATTTCGGATTAGGTTTAATGAATAAAACATTTGAACATTTTAATAGTAGTGCAACAATAATATTAGAAAAGATTAAAGAAGACGGAACAGAAGTTAAATTTATTATCAATAAAAATTAATGAGTCAAAATGAAATAGAGATATTAAAAAGAGCTTTAAAAAGAGAAAAGGCAGCAAGAAAAATAGCTGAAAAAATATTAGAAGATAAATCTAGAGAATTATTTTTAATTTCTGAAAAACTAAAAAAAACAAACGAAAAGTTAGAGGAATTATTAAATGAGAAGTCTTCACAACTAAAAGGAGTTTTTGAAAATATTAACGACTCTTACCTAGTTATGGATCTAGAGGGGAATGTCTTAACAATGAACGATGCTGCTAAAGAACTTTTTGGCTATGATATATCAAAAGAAGATTTAAATGTAAAATCTTTACTACATCCTGAAGACACAGTATATGCTTTTGAGTCGTTTGGTAAACTGTACGAAACAGGTACTTTTTCAAACTACACTTCCAGAATTATTAGTAAGGATAAAAAGGTAAAATGGGTTCAAATTAATGCCAGTATAATTTATAATAAAAAGAATGAAAAAATAGCTGCACAAGGAATTATTAGAAACATTTCAGAAAGTAAGAGAGCAACAGAGTTAATTGAAGAGCAGAAGAGAGAGTTAGATATAATTGTTGAAAATTCATCTTTAGGAATAGCATTAGCCAAAGACGGTAAAGTTATAAGAACGAATAAAGTTATAGAAGAACTTTTAGGGTATTCTAAAGAGGAGTTTGCAGGATTAACTATTAAAGAAGTGTCTTTTAAAGATGATGTTTCGTTGTCTATGAACCATTTAGGTAAGATGGAAAGAAACGAAATAGATAATTATGTGATAGATAAACGATATAAAAGAAAAGATGGTTCTATTTTATGGGCTAGAGTTAATGTAAACTCTGTAAATGATGCTCTAGGACAAACAAAATTTCAAGTTGCTATCATAGAGGATATAACATTACAAAGGGAAAGAGCATTAATTATTGATATGATTAATGAATTGGCTAAATCTATTTTAGGAAAAGATGATATTTATGAAATAGCCTGGGAAGTAACTGAAAAAATAGCTGAATATTTAGACTCTCAAGACTGTGTAATATATTTGTTAAACAATGATAATAACACATTAGAACAGATTGCTTCATATAGTTTTGGACTAGATAGAGGAGAGATAATTAAAGATGTTTTATCAATTGGAGAAGGTATTATTGGAAGTGTTGCAAAAACAGGAAAAGGCGAAATTATAAACGATACTTCTTTGGATGATAGATACGTTGTTGGTGAAAAGGTTAGATATTCTGAGATAGCAGTTCCTATAATTAGTGAAGGTAAGGTGATAGGTGTTATTGATTCTGAACACGAAGAAAAAAATTATTACAGAGAAGAAAACTTACATACATTAGAAAATATAGCAAGTCTTGTATCTATGCAATTAAAGAGTGCTATAAACTTAAGAGAGAGAAAAAAAGCTGAAAAAGAAAATTTACAACTTTTAAAACAATTAGAGAAAAGTAATAATGAACTAAATGAATACGCACATGTTGTTTCTCATGATTTAAAATCTCCATTAAGAAGTATTGATGCTTTAGTTTCTTGGATAAAAACAGATAATGAGGGTAAATTAGATGATACTACACTTCAAAACTTTAATTTGATAGGAGACACTTTAGAAACAATGGAGAATTTAATTTCTAGTATTCTAGAGTATTCTAGCGCAGGCTCAGAGGTAAGAGAAAAAGAAGAAGTAAATTTAAATATAATCATAAATAACTTAATTCAAACACTATATATACCTGAAAACATTTTTATAAATGTCCTAGAAGAGTTACCTACTGTAAAAGGAGACTCTATTAAATACCAGCAACTTTTTCAAAATTTAATAAGTAATGCAATTAAATTTTCAGATAAAGAAAAAGGAGTAATAAACATAAGCTTTACAGAAAAACCTTCATTTTATCAGTTTTCAGTACAAGATAACGGAATTGGAATTGAAAAAAAATACCATGATCGTATTTTTAAAATATTTCATTCTTTAAAAGAAAGTAAAGAGTCAACAGGTATCGGACTTTCTATTGTAAAGAAAATAGTACAGTTGTATGGAGGAACAATGTGGTTAGAAAGTGAATTAGGTATCGGTACAACGTTTTACTTTACCATAAAAAAATAAAATATTACATTAAGCGCAACTAGGGTAAATACTACGATGTTTGCGTCGAAAATTAAGAACTTTTTTTATAAATACTTCATAAGCTTGCTCTGATGTAGCTAACTTAAATATATGTATATGTTTTTAAATCAGGTTTTTGTATTTCGATAAAACGAAAATTAATATGAGTTTTCATATAAAATTATTATTTTAGATTTTATAAAAAGTAGAAGCCCCCAAAATAATAAGTATGGAAACCCCGAATTTAAACTATGTTAATGAGTTAGCAAGAGGAGATGAGTCAATAAAAAATACATTGATAGATATAATAAAGACTGAATTTCCAGAAGAAAAAAATGATTATTACGAGAGCTTAGAGGAGAGAGATTGTAAAAAATTAGAAGATAATGTTCATAGAATTAAACATAAAATTAGTATTTTAGGTCTTGAAAAAAGTTATGAATTAGCTAATGAATTTGAACATAATTTAAGAGATAATAAGATTGATAAAGTTGATGAGTTCGAAAAAATATTAGTTATAATAACAAATTATTTGAAAACCATTTAAATTTTATGAATTGTATTATTATTGATGATGAAAAGTTAGCAAGAACTATTATCAAAACTTTGTGTGATGATATAAGTACTATAAATGTGTTAGGAGAGTTCTCTAATGCTTTACAAGCAATTAAATTTCTAAATGAAGGGCACAAGGTAGATCTTGTTTTTTTAGATATTCACATGCCTGATTTTACTGGTTTAGATTTTGTAAAAACCCTAAAATCACCACCCCTAGTTATTCTTACAACATCTGACCCTAAGTTTGCAATTGAAGCTTTTGAGTATGAATGTATAATTGATTATCTATTGAAACCATTGGATGTTAACCGTTTGAAAAAATCAGTAGAAAAAGCTCATAAGAAAAATATAGAAAAACCATTAGAAAAAATAGCTTCACCTACTGAAGTAAAAAATGATTTTTATATAAATATAGATAGGCGCCTTATTAAAATAGATTTACCTTCAATATATTTAGTAGAGGCTAAAGGAGATTATATAAATATAAAAACAGAAGAAAAAAATTATATAGTACACTCCACACTAAAAAAAATAGAAGAAAAGTTGCCTGATACATTGTTTTTAAAAGTACATCGTTCTTATATAATTAACTTAAAAAAAATTATAGATATAGAAGATAATAGTGTTTTAATAAAAAAAGATGTTGTTCCTGTAAGTAGATCAAAAAGACCTGAGTTAATGAAGCGTTTAGATTTACTGTAGCATTCCATCTAAATAAAAATGCATTTCGTCTATACTAATAACTAATACAACGTGTTGTAAACTTTTTAAAGTATTAATAGTCATAGTTTTGTGATATATCAAACACAAAATATTATGAAAAACAAAACTATACTATTAAAAAAAATATTATACATTAAAATAATATTACTTTCTTTTTCAAGCATAGCACAAGAGCCTTTCAATTGTGTATACGATGCATATTTATTTCAGTATAACGATGTTTATTCTATTGATTTAGCATCAGGAAATTCTTATTTAGTTAAAGAAGATATTACCCAAGGAAACATAAATGCAGCAGCCTATAATCCAACTGATGGATATATTTGGGGGTCTTTAACTAGTCCAGAAAAAACTATTGTTCGTATTGGAAAAGATTTTTCAACAACAACTTTATATATAAATGAATTACCAACAAATAATAGGTATGTGGGTGATATTAGCTCAGAGGGAGTATATTTTTTAAAAGGAGGAGGGACTACTTTTTACAAAATAGATTTAAACCCTAACTCGCCAACATATGAAAAACACCTAGAAACCGAAACATTATCTCAAAATATCAACATTCACGATTGGGCCTTCAATGCGGTAGATGGAAATTTATACGCAGTAGAAAAGAAAACAAATATTTTATACAGAATAAATCCAAGAACTTATGAAGTTGAAGCACTAGGAGTAGTACCAATTCTTTCAGGGCTAAATTACACTTATGGAGCAGTATATTTTGATTTATCAGGGCGTTTTTACGTATCAGCAAATCAAACAGGAACAATTTACGTAATTCAAAATGTACAAGATATAAAGCTGCCTACCGATATTGAGTCAAATTTATTTGCTTTTGGACCATCAAGTGCTAGTAACGATGGTGCTAGATGCCCAACTGCACCAGTGCCACAAGAAATATGTGATAATGGGATTGATGATGATGGAGATGGATTAGTAGATTGTCAAGATCCGTCATGTTCAGGTTTTGGAGTATGTGGAGTAATGTTAGCTCCTACATCTGGAGGTAATGAAGGAGGATTGGAAAGTAATGGAAGATTATCTGAATTAATTAATAAGAGGAACTACAATAGGACCAAGGTAAATTATAAATTTAATAGAGCAAGTGCAAGAAAATTAAAAAAGTCAGCAAAGTATAGCAAGAGGTCAAAAGGAGAAATTATGTTAGAAAGTTTCATCCCTTTAGAAGTAATAAAGGAAGATAATGTAATAGAATCAACACCAATAGACCTGTTGGCTATTACAAATGCTACAGAAATTTATTCAGTAGATTATATGAAAAACGATGTTCCTGTAGCTTCTATATTAGCAATGAAAACCGAAAATGGAGTTTATGAACATTCAAAATATATCTGTGATCGTTTACTAGGGGCAGAGTTAGTTTCAGTATCAACAATTGAAATTAAAGGAAAACAGTTTATAAAATCACTAATAAGAAATGCTGATAATACAGTTGAGTTTGTGTTAAGCTTATCAGCTAAAGCAACAAATAATGAAACCCATTTTTCTATAGAAAGCCATTGGAATTTAGATAAATATGAAAAAGATATTACTTTTTATAATTTTCAAATATGGTCAAACTCGTTAGATGATTTATATCTTCTTGCTGATGAAGTAATTAATTTATTAGAAGTAGTAAAACCAATTTCAGCTTATTATTTATCGTCTGCACCAACAGTTTTTGTTAGAAAAGGTAAATATGTTAATGGAATACTTGATCTAGAAATAATTAATACAAATAAGAGTGATAAAGTAACTTTTGACTCAGGGTTTAGAAGAACGGAAACAGATGTTTTTAATAAAGCAAGTCAACCATTAAATTTAGAAGAAAATTATATTACAAATATAAAAGTACCAACAGGAAATTTATTTGATATAGGTTTTAGAATAGGTGATGGTATTGCTACTCCAGATGATTTATTTATGTCTGATGGTCCTTGGGGGGTTGATGACTCACAAGAAAACACAACCATAGTAGATTATAACGTATTTCAAAATAAAAATAAATTTAGTGAAGATGATTTCCCTATAGAGAGGAATATATACTTAAAGGCAACAACAGAAAGTTATTTTGCTGCATATAGAGCATTAACTCCACGTTTTAGCGCTGTAGATTTATCTGACTACAATAGTTTTAACTTTAAAGCAAGAGGTAATGGTAATGTAGAAATAGTTTTATTGAAAAAAAGTATAACATCATGGGAAAATCAATTTAAAACAACAATATTATTGACTGATGAGTTAAATGAGTTTAAAATTCCTTTTTCAGAATTTAAGTCAAAAAATGGAGAAGAACTACTATTAAACGATATAACTACAATAACATTTACAATGACTTCAGATGATGGCAGTATGGTAGTTAAAGAAATGAATTTACAAGATGTTTATTTTTCTAAAAATAGTAAATTAGAGGTGTCAAACTTTAACTTACAAACTAATCAAGTTAAAGTAGTACCTAATCCTGTAAAAACAGTATCTAAAATTTATTTTAACTCAAAGTATGAAGAATTGGTTAATATTAATATATATAACTCAATGGGTAGGATAGTAAAAACTATAACTTTTGAGGCAAAAATAGGAGAGAATATAGTTTCTTTTATAAAAGGAGATCTTAAAACAGGAATATATTTATGTAAAATAATAGGAACAAAACAAAAGTATAAAACAGTTAAATTATTAGTAGAATAAAAAATTAAAATAATTGACTGTTAAAAAGAGGTTTTTTGAATAAATACCATTTAAAACGAATTCCAACCTCAGAAAAAACAAAACCAGCAGCTGTAGTAGATGCAATATTACTTTGATTTCCAAAAACGTTCAAAAAACTTCTTCTATTTAACTTATAACCTATTTTACCTTGAAGACGGTAAGTACTTTGTTTTTCGTTATTTTCAATAAATTGATAACCTACAGCTGCTGTTAATTCATAAAACCATTTATGTGTTTTAGTATCATTTTCATTTTTAATTATGTTTAAGAAGAGCTCAGAAGCGTTAAACTCTTCTGGACTAAAATACAGTATTGGAACTTGATTTTTAAAAGAAATATATTGATAATTAAGACCTATCTTTAAATAAGGTCTCTTTAATACATTGTAGTATAAAGATGTAAAAATTAAATCTCTTTTATTATTATCATTTTGTGAAGTGTAATAATATTGTGTAAACCATCCCAAATTAAAGTTAGTATTTAAGTTATAATTAACAACAAAATTATTTTGAACAATTTCTTTTGCTATTAAAGCAGCATTAAAATTTTGAACCTCTCTTTTGTAAGCAAAACTTAAATTTTGAAGTTTAAAAGGTTTTATGTGTAAGCTTACATCTGTAAGTAACTGTTTGTAAGAATTTACCTTTGTGGTAGAAGAAGTTATTCCAATACTACCATTGAGAGTAATGTTGTTTTTAAGTTGATAAGAAGCTCCTAGTAAAAGGTTATTGGAAGTAGCCTCATCTTCGGTATCAGAATTATTAGTTGTTCTGTAGGTATAATTAGCTGAAAATTTAAGTTTAGTATTTACTGGAAACTCAACGTTGGTTAAAAAAGAATAAGCGTTATTATTACCATTATCAAAAGAGTATAATACTTTAGTTTCTGTAAAAGGAGTAAAGGTTTTATTTAAATTATTTATAAAATTTAAGGCATCTTTTTGGTTGTTATATATCTGTAGAGTTCTGTATGCACTATTGTAAGCTTTTTTATAATAACCAAGAGTTTTTAATGTGTTAGCCTTACCAAGGTTACCGTCAAAAGAAGCAGTGTCTTTTTTTAAAATAGTATTATAGTCAGTAAGACTTTTTTTAAAATCACTCTTATAAATATTTAAGGTAGCCCTTAAAGAAAGCATCCAGTTTTCTGGAGTTTCTTTTGTAGCTAACAGTTTATTTATTTCTTTTTCAGCCAAACTATACTTTTGATTCCAAATCAAAGCTTGTATATATCTTTCTTTTGTTTGATTTATAGTTTTAGCATCGGTAGTTATATGTATATTTTTAATAGCTTTTTCACTAATTTTTAAGGACTCCTTTTCTTTAAAATTTAAATGATTTGTGAGTGATAAACCATTTAAAGAAATTAAATAATTTTGGGGATTATTACCAATAGCGAGGTATGTTTCTTCAGCTTTTTTTAATTGTTTGGAAATAAGATATAGTTCTGCTAAATTGAGTAATGTTTCTTTATCATTAGGAAAAAAATGTAAGTTTTTCTTTAAGTAGTTTTCAGCAATAGTGTATTTATGGTTATTTTTTAAGAAATTAGCATAACCTAAATGAATATATTTTTTAGATAATAAAGCATTATTATTTTTTGGGGAAATGATTAATGCTTTGTTAATGTAAATTAATGCTTCTTTGTATTTTTTTAAGTTTGATAAGGTGTTGGCATAACCTAAAAGTACTGTAAAGTTTTTTGGAGCTTCTCTTAATAATTGTTCATAATATTTTTTAGCAAAGGTATAATTGTTATCCCATAATAATGATTCTGCATAATTTATCTTAATTTCAAAATCATTAGGAAATTTTTTTAATAAATTTTCAAATAATAAAACAGCTTTTGTTGGATTTCCGTTTAATCCAACGGCTCTTCCATAACATAAGTTTGCAGTTTTATTGTTTGGGTATGTTTTAAGAATTTCTTTAAAAAATGCAAGAGCTTTATCGTATTTACCTGTCTCTAAATATGTGTAACCTTGTTGCATGTCTTGAGCAAGGCTATGTAGACTAATAAAAAAAAATATTAGAGGGGCAATATATTTAAGTTTCATATTATTTTTTTGTTAATGCAAGTTAAGCATTAGTATTTAATCTTTCATCGAAAGTAAATTGTTTTTCGTCGATAAACTGTTTTTTTTGAGGATATTAAGGAGATATTTGTAGTGTTAATAACCTATAAAAACTTTAAATCATGGCTTTACAAATTTCAGAAAACAACGGAACTTTTTATTTAAACGGAAAAATTAACAATACAACAGTTAGATCTTTTATAATTCATTTTGAGTACTGTATAGAAAAGTGTAAAAATGTTGTAATTAACATTGATAACGTAAATGAGATTGGAGTAACAGGCTTGAATGCTATTAAAACATTAATGGCAATTGCATTAAAACAGCATAAAATGTTCTCTGTAGTAGGGTATGGATGCAAAGAAGTTTATGATCATTTTTATTCTTCACAAGTAGCTTAACAACAAAATAGCAATCAGTATGATAGCAATAATAAAAAATAATTATAGAATTAACTCAGAGCATTTATTTATGATAAGTGCTCTTTTAGTAAATGGAGGAAATTATATTTATAACCTATTACTAGGTAGAATTCTTGGGCCAGAAAAGTTTGCTGATGCAGCAATTATGATAACTTTTTTATTAGTGTTTTCTTTTGTCGCTATGACTTTTCAATTAGTTACAGCAAAATTTTCTGTGATATTTGAGCAAAAAATTCTTAAGTCGTTTATTTATAAGATGAATAGAATAGCTGTCATATCTGGAGTTGTTTTAGGTATAGCAATAGTTTATTATTCTAAAGACTTACAACTTTTTTTTAAAACAACAACATCTAATATGTTCGTTATTTTTGGAGTAGGGGTTCCATTATACTTTTTAATGAGTATTAATAGAGGTTTTTTTCAGGGTAAAAAAAAATTTGGAGCTTTAGCAGTTACTTATCAATTAGAAATGATAAGTAGACTGGTGTTTACACTAATATTATTATATTTTTTAGAAATAGATTCATCAATACTTATTGCAATAGGTATTTTTTGCTCTTTTTTATTTGGGTTAATACCTTTCAAGATTCAAAAGATAAAACCAATAAAAGAAATTAAATTAAGTGTATCTCAAAGAAAAATGATACGTAGCTTTTTTTTAATTACTGTTTTTTATGAGCTTACTCAAATAATTATTAACAATAGTGATATTTTATTGGTAAAACATTATTTTGAGACTTATGATGCAGGTTTATATGCTTCACTAGCTTTAATAGGTAGGGTGGTTTATTTTGTAACGTGGATGTTTGTAATGTTATTGTTACCAAAAGTAGTACAATTAAAAAAGGAAGGCAAACCCACACGTTCAATTTTATTAAAAAATGTAGGTTATATTTCATTGCTAATTGTGGTATTAGTTGCTGTATGCTCTCTTTTTCCTAAAGAAGTTGTATTAATATTATTTGGGAAAGATTATATAGCTATAGCTCCTTTATTATGGAAGTACGCACTTGCTACGGGAGTTTTTGCAATATCTAACGTTTTTGCATACTATTATCTATCTTTAGATAAATACATACCAGTCGTAGCATCTGGTATTTTTGGGTTACTACAAATTATCTTTATAGTCTTGTATCATAACACATTAGGTCAAGTGGTAAATATGCAAATTTTAGCAATGACACTATTATTAAGTTTACAATTAAGTTATTTTCTTTTAAGAGATACTAAAAAACCAACAACATCTAAACATTAATACCATTAAACTACAGATATCTGTATTTCAACTAAAAAAAGGGCTTAACTTGTTGTTTTGTAGGATCTTTGAAATGTAAATTAAACAATACTAACCATGAGACTAGCAATTGTAACAGCATATCCACCAAGTAAAGTAACGTTAAATGAATATGCATATCATTTAGTTAAAAACTTTAGACAAAAACAAGAAGTAACGGAGCTTATATTGTTAACAGATACAACCAAAGAAATAAAAGATGTTAGTTTTATTGAAAATGGCTGCAAAGTAACAGTAAAAGAATGTTGGAAATTTAATAGTTTATTTAATATTATAACAGTAACTAAAGCTATTAATCAAGTAAAGCCAGATGCTATATTATTTAACCTACAATTTATGAAGTTTGGAGACAAGAAAATTCCTGCAGCTTTAGGCTTAACTTTACCACTGGTTTGTAAACTAAAAAAAATACCAACAATAACTTTGTTACATAATATTTTAGAGCAGGTAGATTTAAAGAGCGCAGGTTTTACTTCTAATAAGCTTTTACAAAAAACTTATAACTTTATTGGTACTTGTTTAACAAGGTTAATTTTACAATCAGATACTGTAGCTGTAACTATTGAAAAATATGCAGTGATTTTAAAAGAAAAATATAAAGTTAAGAATGTAAAGTTAATACCTCATGGTACATTTGAAATTCCAAAAAAACCATGTTACGAGTTGCCAAAAGGTCCCATGAAAATAATGACTTTTGGAAAATTTGGTACTTACAAAAAAGTAGAGGCTATGATTGAAGCAGTTGAAGTAGTGAGAAGTACAACAGGATTGAATTTAGAAATAGTTATAGCTGGTACTGATAATCCGAATGTAAAAGGGTATTTAGAAGGAGTAAAGGAAAAATATAAAAATGTATCTCAGATTGTTTTCACAGGATATGTAGAAGAAAATGAAGTAGAAAATTTATTTAAAGAAAGTGCTGTAGTAGTTTTTCCTTATACCTCTACAACAGGCAGTTCTGGAGTTTTACATCAAGCTGGAAGTTATGGAAAAGCAGTTGTAATGCCTAATTTAGGAGATTTAGCATTGCTTGTAAAAGATGAAGGTTATAAAGGTGAATTCTTCGAACCAGAAAGTGTAACAAGTTTAGCTAAAGCAATAGAAGCAATCGTAATAGATGAAAATTATAGGGTAGAATTAGGTAAAACAAATTATAAGGCGGCAACAAAATATCCTATGGAAAGAATAGCAAGTTTATATCTTGAAGAGTTTTCTAAAATTATAGAAACAAAAAAAATAACATCAAAAAACTTAGTAACCAATTCTACTGTTTAGAAATATATTTAAAAGAAGGTTTCTTTTCCCCATTATTTTTAATAAACCCGAATTTTTTTTGTGGGTTTACTCTCCAAGGGCGTTTACCTACAACGCCCTTTGGTATTTTACTAAAATCGTATAAAGTCCAAGAAAGAAAAGGAATATTGTTTGTTGTTAAAATATGCTGCATGTTTTTAAAATATTCAGCTTGTTTTTTTTCAGACCCCTCAAAAAAATTCCATATACCACTATATGAAGACATACCAAACTCTCCTAAAACAATGGGTTTGTTAGGCAAATTAGATTTTAACTTTTTATACTTTTTCTCAAACATTTCTAAATTATCATAATAATGGAAAGAAATAAAATCTAATTTATCACTTAAAAGGTGAGCACTTTCAGTGTTTGACCAGCCAATAGTTACAGGGTGTTTTGTATCAATGGATTTAACCAAGTATAATAAATGTTCTAACCAAGGAATAACGTTTTCTTTCCCTCTGGATTTAAAATCTAAATTAGGTTCATTTTTTAAATCCCATGCTAAAATGGCATTATGGTTTTTAAATTTTGAAACAATTTTCTCAGCATGTTTGAAGGTAAAAGTCCAATCTAGCACATCGTAATTTCCATAAAAATCAAACAGAGTAACAATTACCTTTATTCCTTTTTTATCAGCTAAATTTAATAGTAAATTGAGTTTTTTTAATTTGTTTTCATCCACATTTTCCTTCCCGAAATCGTCATAAGGAACAAATATCCTAATAGTATTTAAATTTGCTCTTTTTATAATATTAAAGTCTTCTTCAATAATTTTTAATTCAAAATTATCACCAAACATGCTCCATGGAGTAGCTTGAGGGTAATAATTAATACCTTTAATATTAGTATATTCTAGATTTGTTTTCTTTAAATCTTCTTGAAAAGAAGATGAACCTTCTTTAACAAAATGTCTTATACGCCAAAAACCATCTTCAAGTAACAAAATGGCTTTATAGTTTGAAAACTCTGTAGTTTCATGAATATTATATTTATTTTTAATTATTCTTTTATACTCTAAAACATTTTTATCTTCTAAAACAGCTAATTGTCCGTCTTCACTAAAAAAAACAATATCAGGATTATGCTTTAGAGTTGTAGCGTCTATTGTAATGTTTAGGGAATCGTTATATTTAATGATATTCTGTATATTTTTACGAGCATTTTTAGTGTAATAATCGTTTATACCTGTAGTAAGATTAGATTTATAAGCAATATGTTTAACATACCAACCATCTAAATAATCTTTTTCAATTTCAGTTAAGGTTTGTGTATCCATAATTCTACCTTCATTTCCATCTTTTACCCAGGTTATTTTAGGTATGTAATTACGAATATCTTTTAATTCGGTGTGTAATATTTTACTTCTATCAGCACCTGTGTTAAGGTAACTGTATAAAGAGCTAATTAAAAAAAGGAGCATAGAAATAATAATAATGTAAAATATTATTAAAGATGAACGCATTATGTTTTTATCTATACCTACCATAGTTCTATGTTTTTAAATTCTTTGTAAATACCAGCAGCGTCAGTAGTTATTTTATATATCCCTTTTGGTAAAATATTAGGGTTTAAGTTAAAATATACATAACCATTTTGTGTTTCTTTGATGAATTCTTGTATCAAGATGTTGTTTTGGTATAGTGAAACTTTAACCTTTAATCCATCAGGTATCATTTGCCCCATAAAACTTTGTAATGGTCCTATACTAATAGTTCGATTCTTTTCAGTAAAAGAAACTATATAATTTTTAATAGCCTTTTTATAATCTAATATTATCCTATCACTTTCAGCAATTCCAATAACATAAGCTTTTACAGACCATTGATCTTCATAATCTGGATGAACTATTTTTGCAGTAGCAATACCGTTGATAGTAGTACCTGATGTTTTCAATACATTTCCTTTACTATTAGTAATAAAAAAATCTACAAAACTACCATCACTTATAATATTATCATTAGTGTCTTTTAATTGTGATGTATATAAGGTTGTAATTTGATTTCCATCTGCATACTTGTGATGTCTTTTAGCAAAAACGTTAAAATTAACAGGAATTGCAGGCATTATATTAATATCATATTCCTTAGAGTGTAATTTAAAACAGTTTGAAGAAATTAAAACTCTACCGCTTTTTGTAGGAGAGTATATGTTTTTGTATGCGATTAAGTTTTTAGTAAATACTTTTTCTTTTTGGGTATCTGTTAAAAATTGTTGATTTATTGTAATAGGGGTGTTTTTTTTAAGAGGATTGTCCAATATATCTGTTGGTATGGTAACAATCATTGCATAATCTTTTCCACCTGCTTCTATACTAGGGGGACCTAAGTAGGTTTCTATAAATGTAGGTTTATTTTGTGCAATTATAGTAATCTTACCAGAAAGTACTTTTTCAGTATTAATGAGTGACCAGTTAATGATACCTTTTTTTTTGCTTAAAAACATTGGAATATCAAAGATTAAAGAATCTTTTTTAGAGGGGGTAATTATAGTGCTACCATAACTATTAGCGCAATATAGTTTGTATTTTGTAGATTTATGAGTATTAAACTTTAGTTGAATTAAAGTTCCTGCTAAAAACTCTTTTTTTGTGGATAATAACTTTAAAGTTGTATTATTACTTTCATTGTATTGTGCGTTTACACAACTAATAAATAAGCATGTGATACTAAAAAAAAACTTCTTTTTAAACATCGTTACTTTGGATTTCCTATAAAGTTATTCATTTCAATTTTTACATATTTATATTTAGGGTGTGAAATTTTTTGCAATTCTGAAAAAGCGTGATTTTTAACCCTATTTGGAATCAATTTGTTAGAGATTTCTTCGTTGGGAAGTCCATTAACAAAACAATTTTGCATATCATCATTAATAAATATGATTTTTTTATCTTCTAACAATTTATAATTAAAATGTTTTTTGCGTTGTTGTCTAATGCCACTTTTAATAAATAAATGATCTACCCAAGCTATTTTTTTATCTTTATTATAGTATGTAATGATTAATTGAGGTACGGTAATCTCTTGAATTCCACTGTTAAACAATGTTCCTTTTATGTTTTTTTCTTCTATAATAAGCTCACTTAAGGCAAGGTCTTTATATAAATCAGAATTAGAAACATTTCCAGCTGCTTGTAAATTGAATTTAGTAGGTTGCTCTTCAAACTCAATAGGTGTAAACTCATCAGGATTAAATGTTTTTGGTATGGAATCAAGTGTTTTGGACCAGGCTATACCTTCAAAATTAATCCTAAAAGAACTAATCTCTTTAGGCATTAGTTTATGTTTTATATGATACTTTGCATTATAAGTAGCTAATTTTTTATTCGAATCATTATATAAAGTACCTTTAATAACAACATCTGCAGGTACATTATCTATGTTTTGTATTTCACCAATAATAGCATAATGATTATCAAATTTCACGAGCTTAGCTGTAACGATTTCTAAAACAGGTTGTTTTAAAACATCTTCATGGTGAGTTTGTTCAGTTGTAATTCTTTTTCTTCCTTGATTAAAATATCCTGTTTTATTATTTGAGTAAAGTTGATCAGGAGGTAAATCAAAATCAATTACATCAGGTTGTAAAAACCATTTACCGTTTAGTTTAATAGCCGTTTTATAATCTGTTTTATTAATTTTTTCTAAAGGTGTAATCCATTTTGTATGCACAGTTATAGTAGCTAAGCTATCTGTTTTTTTAGTAACAACAGTATTTAAAGCGTCTAGTTTAGCATAAGAGCTTAATAAACCATCAGTAACAGAGACTTCTAACATATATTGTGCTATTGAAATATTACTTTTTGGATTAATAAGGTTGTAAGCTTTTTCAAATTGTTTAAAATCTAAAGCATCATAATAAGATATTACAAGGTTTTCGGGCGATTGCTGTGTATTGTTTTCAAGATAAAATTTATACATACCAAAAAAAGAAATAACAGTTAAAAACAGTAACCATATATGAGCAAAGGGTAATACTTTTTTTGTAAATCCAGAGTAATTTTTATAGGCTTCAATACATAGCACGTAAGTATTCTTTCTCATTTTTATGTGCTTGTTAAATAAACTCTTGACATTTAAAAGTAAAGCGAAAATAACAGTTAGAAAAGGAACTGTTCCCCAAAGTAATTTTTGCCATATAGCTACATCTTCTTTTGGTAAAATAGAAGAGAGAGGTGGAATGTTTAATTTTTCCCAAACTATTATACCGTTTTCTAAAGGAGATAATCTTTGCCAACCACAGAAATATAAGATGGGATCATAAAATTTATCATTAGAAAAAATATATTTTAAATTATACTTTTCTGGAGTTGTTAAAAATTGTTGAAGCGATCCAATACCGGCAATACCTTTGAATTTTGAATTTTCAAGTCGTTCTATAGGCCTTGTTGTAAGTTCTGGTAAACGTCTTGCAGAATGATAATTTCCATCTACAGTCATAGCGTTTGTTTGAGCAGATAACCATGCCATTTGATCTCCAAAACCAAGTGTAAGATAACGCCATTGGTCGTGTTGATCTTGGTTTAGAAAGTTAATAATAGGCAACATTTTTATTTTTTGAGGCTGTGATGGTCTAAAATAGCCAAGACTCATTGTAAAAATAATGGTAAATAAAAATAAAGAGGCTATTAATCCTGCAAGTAAACGATGGTAAATTCTTCCTAATTTTTTATGAATAACGTTTTTTAAATCACCATGTATAAAGTGATAGGTTATTTCTCCAAAAAGTGGTATTGCCATAATAGAAGCCCATAGGGTAAATCTATCTAAGGTTAAAATATTAAAAGCATTTTCGCCCAAAAGTTTTAAAGGAACTGGGGTAGTACCTCCTGTTCCTAAAATAAAAAGCATAGTAAAAGAAATACCAATAAATAAAAAACGCTTACTAAAATATCTATAAAAAAAATAAGGAAGAAAAACTAAAAGTATTCCCCAAGGAATCATAAAAAAAACCAAACCAGAAGATGTAACTTCTAGAAAATTATCTCTAGAACCATGTGGTATTGGAATTTGTGTAATAGGATTTTTTTTAGAGTTAATCCAGTAAGGTAGTAAGCACCCTACTATGATTACTAGAGCTAAAATTATAAAAAGGATATTATACTTAAACTGAGATTTAAATTTAACTAAGAATAATTTAAATGTAATTTTCTTATACGATTTAACTTCATCAAAACAAACATCCATAATAACCATTCCTATTAAAGGTAAAATAAAAAATACCATTCCAAAAATAGGAGTAACATGATGCGAGGTTACAGTAACTGAAATTAAAGAAAGAGATGTAAGTAAATATTTATATTTTTTTGTTTTTAACCACAAATAAATCTCGGGTAAAGCATGCATTAAAACAGAAACACCAATAATACTGGGTAATTGTCCAAAAATATGTAGTGTTTCTAAAAAAGAAGAAGAAAGAGCAGCTGTAATTGCTGCATAACCAGCTATTTTTTTATTAGCAGTTATAAGTAGAGAAAAACGATATGCACCAGAAATAAAAAGTATAACGCCTATTATAGCTACAGTAAAAAGCCCAAATTTTAACCCTCCTATATACGACAAAGCAGCAATTGATTGATGTACCAGAGGTGGGTAGCTCATTACCGTAAATCCAGTATACCATTTGTAGTTCCAAGGCTCAAACCAATTACTTGCATAATGCTCTGCAAAAAACAAATGTATTAGAGCATCATATGTGTTTTCTAGGGTAAAAAAGATAAAAGAACCATGAAAAGCTATACCCAAAAGAAGCGCTAATATTAAAAGTTTGTTTGATTCCTTTCTCATTGAAATTTATATAGTTAGCTTTTGTTATTGTAAATATAAACGATTTAAAGATATAATATTTTTTGTTTAACTAAAGTAAACTACCATTCGTCTAAAGAAAACATCCCTTTAAGTGTTGTAAGTCATTAAAAAAAAGATACATAGCTATTTTTGGATCAAATAACTGTTAAAAATTTAATTATGAAAATACTAGCTATAGATGATCAAAAGCTAATATTAATCCCCCTAAAGAAGAGATTGTTAGAGTTAGGTTATGATGTAAAAACTGAAACGAATGCTTTTGAAGGTATGAAATTGTATGATTCATTTCAACCAGACTTAGTTATAGTAGACATGAATATGCCAACAATATCGGGTATGGAGGTTATAGATTATATAAGAAACTCTAAAAAACCGTCTACATCAGTAATTGTATTATCAGGAAATACAGATGATAAAATGATAACTAAAGGTTTTGATTTAGGAATTGATGATTACATGAAAAAGCCATTAAGCTTAAATGAAATTTGTGTTAGAGTGAAAAGGCTAATAGGGGCTCCTGAAAATATAGTAAGTATAGAAAAACAAAATAATCTTATCATTAAAGAAAGGTGTGTTGGGGTAGTAATACCTTGTTACAATGAGGAGAAAAGATTACTAAGTAAAGAGTTTACCAGTTTTATTGACGAGAATTCAGGGTATCACTTATGTTTTGTAAATGATGGAAGTACAGATAAAACTTTAGACGTGCTAAATAATTTGAGAAATGGAAGAGAAGATTTTATAACAATATACAATTGCGAAAAAAATGGAGGTAAAGCAGAGGCTGTTAGACAAGGAATGCTACACATGGCAAACTTTAAAGATTTAGATTATATAGGTTTTTTAGATGCAGACTTATCTACAGACTTGTTAGATTTTGATGACTTAGTTTCTACAATTGAAAAATCTAACTTTAAAATAGTTAGCGGATCAAGAATTACTAGAATGGGGGCTAATATAACAAAAGAATCTGCTAGAAAAATAATTAGTCTTACCATTAATTTTATTATAAGAAAAATATTATCAATGGATTTTAAAGATACACAATGTGGAGCTAAAATTTTTCATAGAGATGTAATTGATATCGCATTTAAAGAAAAGTTTATTACAAAATGGTTATTTGATGTAGAGATTTTTTTAAGAATTAAAAAGCATTTTAAAATTGAAAAAGCAAGAGAAATGATGTGTGAAAAACCTTTAAAAAGATGGATACATGCAGACGGGTCTAAGCTTTCTATGAAAGATTCTATAAAAATAATAGGTCAATTAGGTCAAATAGCATGGAATTACAGAGTAAAAAAAAAGAAAGACTCAACGCTAATTGGTAAAATGAAAATGGAAGAATTTTCAATAACCTTGAATAACTAAGCAAGTATAAATAAAAAGATTTAGCAAGTAACTATTAAAATATTAAGATATGATTAATGAAGCTACACAAACATTTAATTTATTAGCGCTTACAGGGCAGATTCAAAATTATGATTGGGGAGGTGATAATTATATCACAAAGTTGTTAAAAAGAAAAAACGACGGAAAAAAAATAGCAGAGTACTGGTTAGGAGCACACAGAAAAGCTCCATCTATAATAAAAACATCTGTTGGAAATCAAACTTTAGATAATTTTTTAAAAAGAAACTTAAAAAAATGTTTAGGTAAAAGAGTAGCAAGAAAATACGGAAGATTACCTTTTTTATTTAAAGTGTTAGATGTAAAAAAGACATTGTCAATTCAGGTTCATCCTTCAAAAAAAAATGCAGAAAAAGGATTTAAGGAAGAAAATATTTTAGGAATCCCATTAACAGCACCTTACAGAAACTATAAAGATGATAATCACAAGCCGGAAATTATGGTTGCTTTGAGTGAATTTTGGTTATTACACGGTTTCTTACCCAAAAGTAAATTAATAGCAAGATTAGAAGAAACACCAGAATTTAAAAAGTTAGTTAATATATTTAAAGAAGAAGGATATTTTGGATTATATAAAAATGTGATGGAAAAATCAAATGAAGAAGTATATGAAATATTAAAACCTTTAATAGATAGAATTACTCCATTATATAAGAACAAAAAATTAGATAAAAATAGTCCTGACTTTTGGGCAGCAAAAGTTGTTGATGAATCTACAAATAATAAAAAACTAGATAGAGGAATTTTTTCTATATACTTTTTTAACATAATGAAATTAAATAAAGGAGAAGCTGTTTTCCAAAAAGAGGGAGTACCCCATGCTTATTTAGAAGGTCAAAATATAGAATTAATGGCTAATTCAGATAATGTTTTAAGAGGAGGTTTAACAAAAAAACATGTAGATGTTGCTGAGCTATTGAAGAATATTGTTTTTGAAGAAACAAATCCAGAAGTTTTGTATGGTTGTTTGAAAAAAGATAATTTAGAAAGAGTGTATGAGACAGAAGCAAAAGATTTTGAATTGAGTAAAATTAATATTGCAGAAAGTCAAGTATACAAGGCAAAATCTAGATCAGTAGAAATTTTAATAGTCATTGATGGAGAGATAGAAATAGTAGAAACAAAATCTGTTTTAAATTTAAAAAAGGGACAATCAGCCCTCTTAAAAGCAGGAAGTATTTATAAAATAACTTCTAAAAAGAAAGCAACAATTTACAAGGCAAAAGTACCTTATTAAAATTAAAGTTTTTTCAATAAGCCTTTTTTCTTTTTTGAAGCTTTTAAAAGTCGGATAAGATTGTTCATTCCAATAACAACTAATATAGAAATACAAGCGGCTGTACCTAATGCGCCTCCATAACCATTAAAAAAAGTAGGACTAACCGTATAGATAAATCCAAAAACAATTCCTGCAAAAATAATTGAAGTATAGTTACGAGTAAGTTTACTAGAGGTCATACCAACAAAAGAAGCACCAAAAAATACCCAAGGAATTTGATTGGCTATATCTTCAGAAAATAACTCAGAAAAAAGAGAACATGTACTAGCAACAAAAAGAGTGAGTAGAGCAGAAGCTCTTACAGGACCCTGTTTGTATTTTGTACTTACTAA
The DNA here is from genome assembly GCF_003867075.1 of Tenacibaculum mesophilum. Lineage (NCBI taxonomy): Bacteria > Pseudomonadati > Bacteroidota > Flavobacteriia > Flavobacteriales > Flavobacteriaceae > Tenacibaculum > Tenacibaculum mesophilum. The sequence continues at coordinate 529,162 of NZ_CP032544.1, forward strand.
AAACGTTAAAAAAGCCCCAAGTATGCTTGTTAAATATATTGATATGGTGGTAAGCACTATGAAAGAATTAAAAGAAATAACGATGAAATAACTACACTACCAAAGGCAAGAGTACCCAGTTTACCACCAACTCCATTAAAAAGGTTTTTAGAGAGTATAAAAAAAATACCCGCTATGATACCTGCAATAATTATAAGGCTATAATCAATAGCAACGTTTTTTTGTGACATTCCTACAAAACAACCACAATACATAGCATTGGGAATATTTTGTAAAACCTTCGACTTTTTATTTAAATCAGGTAAAAAAGAAGCAACTGTACCAATAAGTGTTGCTGCAAAAACAGAATTTAATTTAGTGAAAAGATGTAAGTAACTTGTAAGTATAGCTCCAATTATAACAAAAATTATTACATAGAATGGCTCAAAATCTACTCTTTTAATTTTAAAAAACTTTATGTAACTATAAATTATAAGTGTAGTAATAAGTGTTGTTAACGATAGTATTGTAAAAGTATTTTTATGCTCAAACAATAATGCAGTAATAAATGCAAATTGAGTAAGAACTAAAAAAATGATAGAAAAAAAGTGAAAATATTTTTGTCTCAAACCAGAGTTATTCTGCAATTATAATATAATGGCAAATTTACGGTATAAACTATGATTTATCAATTAATTTCCTTGAATTCTAACCCAAAGATCTGTTAATAATTGTTTAGCTTTTTCACGATTTCTAGGTACTTCGTTTATAACTATTTTATTTTGCTTTTTTGTTATTTGAAAGCTAAAAGCAAACTGCTGAAAATTAGGAGCTACGCTTAATAACCCAAAGCGTAAATCATTTAAATAAATTAAACTATTCTTTTCTGAAATTGTATACCAACCTTTGGTAATTTTAATAAGTCGTTTTATTGAAACATTATTTTTATAATCGTCTAATAAATGATGATTTTTAGGGTAGGAATAAAATTCAATTGGTTTAGTATCAAAAAAAGAATAATAACCTATTAGATAAGCATCATCTGTTTCAACATTTGCAGACCATAAAATGGTGTTAAAAGGCGTAGGTTTGGTTTCTATTTCTTTATAAGAAATCCCTTGTTCTTTTAAAGCGTGTGAAAATTTAGTATAAGTGATTCCTTTGATAACAAGAGTAATTGCTATGTAAGAGCTACTAATAATTAGTCCTAAATTGTTATACTTTGTTCTTTTAGCTGTCCCTTTACGTTGGAACATTGCCATTAGTAGAAATACTAAGAAAGGTAATGTGTATAAAGGGTCAATAACAAATATATTTTTAAAAGCTAACCGCAAATCGAGTGGCCAAAAAAGTTGAGTTCCCCAAGTGGTATGTGCGTCTAGAATTGGATGTGTTATAAATCCCCAAAACATAAGTAGAGCCCATTCTTTAGTGGAGGCATTTTTTTCATATAAAGAGATAAGCCAACCAAAAATCCAGCCGAAAACAATTGCAAAAAATACAGAATGTGTAAAACCTCTGTGTATTTCTAGAGCAGTAACAGTGTCAAAAAGCTTACCAACATAAACATCTAAGTCTGGAATAGTACCAGCGATGGCACCATAAAGCATTGCTTTGTTTCCTACTTTTTTACCTAATACAGCTTCTCCAACAGCTGCCCCAAGAACAATTTGTGTGAGTGAATCCATTAGGCAAAAATACTTATAAAACGGTTAGTAAATAGTGTTATAATATTCGTTAATCCATTTTGTAGGATATTTATTGTATAAATCGTTAAGAAGTAACTTGTTTGCTTCGGAAGTTTTAAAATCTTTATAAAAACTACCAAGAACCCAAACTATTTCTCTAGATAACTCTCTTTTATGACACTCTAAAAGAACTTGCTTCGATTTTATTGAAGAGTCTGTTAATAGTAATACTAAAGCTCCCGCTGTTTCAAAATTGAACTCATTAAAGAAAGGCGTTATTTTTTGAGCTCTTTTTAAGAGTATTTCATTCTCTAAAAAAAGAGATGCTTTTAGTTTTTTTCGTAAACTAGGATAGCTAGTATATGAGTTCACCTTGATAACAAATTTTAAGTTTTCTAAAAACTCGCTATACTTTGTATTGTACAGGTTTTCTATATCATTTAGTGAGTTCACTCCAAAGAGTAAATATACCGTACTAGGTCTTAAAATATTAATATTATATCCCTCACCAAGAGACGATAGTGTTTTTTCAATTCCTTTTAAGAAAAGGGGGTAATTGTTTTCTTTTACTTTTGTAATAATACCTAATCTAGAGGCGTGAAAATAAGCATCAATAATTTTTTGCTTGTCTATTCCTTTTAAAGCTTTTGTTAGTGTTGCATTAATATCATAATGACGATACGGATAAAATTGACCTTGAAATTTATGGAGTAAAGCTTCGTTTTCGCTTTCAATAAAAAGATCAATAATTTTACTTGTGGTAAGTTTACCTAAAGATTGATATTTTTTTTCTTGTAACTGTATTATTATCTCTCTTTCCATTTATGAGATGTGTTTTATTAATTGTTGATGTTTTTAATGAAAAACTATGGCTGCTTTGTTGTGAATGCTATGTTTTGAAGCTTTGAACAATTCACACCAAACTAGTTTTTCTTTCCAAAAATCTTCTTCTGCGTTTATTGATTTATTTACAGCTTCAATATTTACAATAGTATCGTCTTCATCTAGTTGAATATTAAGCTTATTTGCTATAAATTTTAATTCCTTAAATAGAGTGTATGACGAACCAATCATTGCACCATCAATAGGAATTTCATCATTATCAAAAACAATATCGATAAAATCTACAGGAACATAAAAACCTGTACAATCTGAATGACATATAAGATGACAAGTAAGGTCTGATGCATGATCATCTATAATAGAATCTTCACTAGGCTTACTGTTAGGGCTAAATGGAATAGGAGTCCAATCTTCATATTCGGCACAATAAGCATAAAAACGCCTTAAGTGATGAATAAAATCGTAAGAAAACCCACCAAGTTCTAAAGAACCTCCTTCTAATTCAGCTGGTTCTTCGTAAGGTGTAAGCCCATTTAATTCTAATAGTTTGTTAATGTTTTTAAATACCAAAGAATAATGTTCAAAAGCTTCTTCATCCATTTCTTTAAAGCTAGCAAGTGCTCCGCTAGTAATGTATAGTCCCATTTTTTTTGAGTTTAGTTTAATTACTTGTAAAAGTATAAACAAGTGTAAGTAGAAAGGAATCTGTTTTATAAGCGTAGTTAACCGTTATAAATTTGAAGTTTTTAAGCTAAATAGAAGCTGTAACTAAAACAAGGAGCTTATTTTAAAAACTCCTTGTTTAGGCTATAAATTTTAACCTTAAAGTTGTTCAAAAGGAGTTACTTTTAAAATTTCAATTCTTTTATTTCCTTTTTTAAAAGGCCAGTCAATAATATCACCTTCTTTATAGCCAACAGTGGCTAAAGCCATATCTGAAAGGATTGAAAACTTTCTTTTTTGAAGCTTAGTCTTGTTTGTAGAAACGAAAATATATTCTTTTTCTTGTTGGTCTGAATGATCTAAAATCATAACCCTTCTGTTTACGGTAACTACATCATTAGGAAGCTCTCTTCGTCTTACTTGTTTTGCGCCTTTTAATTCAGCTAGTAAGCGGTTTTCTTCTTCAATGGTTACTTTTTTTCTTCTAACGTGGTCTTTTATAAGATCGTATATACCTGTGGTTACTATAATATTTTTTGTCATTATTTTATAATTATTGATGAATAGAAATAAACCATCGCTAGGTATTAAAAACACCTAGGATTTAGTTTAAAATTAATTAAAACTAAAGTTGTCCCTACCTTTAAAATGGGTAGGGCTTAAATAATAAACTCTTTAGAATTTTTTAAAAATATATCATCAAGCAGGTAGCGCAAAGAAGCAATTAGCTTTTGCGCAAAGTTTTTTTGAAATGTAAATATTGCAGTCATGTATCATTTACACTTAGTGGATACAAATTTACTGCTTATTTATTGAATTAAAAAGTGGTATTTACTCCCTAATTTTCTTTGTTTTTACAGAGAATGTGAGGTTGTTTAAAAAGAGATGATTTTATAAAACTGAAAACAGCTGTCTTTTTAATTAAAGGAAAATAAATTTTACTTTCCGATACAGAAATTTCCAAAAATGTGTCCTAAAATATCTTTATCTACATCGTATTCACCTGTAATATTTCCTAAATGACGTAAGCATTCTCGAATATCTATAGCAAATAAATCAGAAGAAATATCTAATTCAATACCATTTTTAACAGAATTGATACTTTCCAAAGCTAAAGTTAATGCTTCAAAATGACGAGAGTTAGTAACAATTGTTTCATTATTACTCAAAGCTCCAGTATTGACTAATGAAATAAGTTCTTGTTTTAACTCGTCAACTCCAATATTTTGTTTTGCAGAAAGTAAAATTAAGTTTTCAATCTCAGATTGTAGAATAGAGGAGTCATGGCATGACAAGGTGTCTATTTTATTGGCGATTACCAATAAACGTTTGTTAGGAAAACGTTGCTTTATAGTCTCAATTTCCTCTAAGAATAAGTCTTTAGAATGTATATACTTATTGGAGTCAATTAAAAATATAATTAATTGTGCGTTTTCTGCTTTTTCATATGCTTTTTTGATACCGATGTTTTCAACAACATCTTCAGTTTCTCTAATTCCAGCGGTATCGATAAAACGAAAAACAACACCATCAATAATTAATTCATCTTCAATAGCATCACGAGTTGTACCAGCAATATCAGATACGATAGCCTTTTCTTCATTAAGCAAAGCATTTAATAGAGTAGACTTTCCAACATTTGGTTCACCAATAATAGCTACAGGTATTCCATTTTTCATAGCATTCCCAAAGGCAAAAGAATCTATTAAACGTTTTAAAACTTCCGATATTTTAGCTACTAATTCTTTAAACTTGGTTCTATCAGCAAACTCTACGTCTTCACCAGAAAAATCGAGTTCTAACTCAATTAAAGCTGCAAAATCAAGTAGTTGTCCTCTTAATTCTTTTAGTTCATTGGTAATTCCTCCACGCATTTGCTGAATTGCCATTTGATGAGAAGCAGCAGAGTTTGAAGCAATCACATCAGCCACAGCTTCCGCTTGCGATAAATCCATTTTACCATTTAAAAAGGCACGCATTGTAAACTCACCGTTATCAGCCATTCTACAACCATTTTGTAAGAAAAGTTGAATGATTTCTTGTTGGATAAAACTAGAACCATGACACGAAATTTCTACTACATCTTCACCTGTATATGAGTGCGGATTTTTAAAAATAGATACTAAAACTTGATCAATAACAACTCCATTATTCACAATATGACCTAAATGTAAGGTATGAGATTTTTGATTTAATAATGATTTATTTTTCTTTACAGAAGAGAAAAATGAATCCACAATTTTTATAGAATTTTCTCCAGAAAGTCTAATAATAGCAATAGCACCAACCCCTGCTGGTGTTGCTAAAGCAATAATTGTATCGTTTTGTATCATATCGCAAAATTACCTAATTTAGTAAGAAGTATTATAAAATATCAACAACATATTTTTACTAAACAAGTATGGGGAAAAACCCCTTTTTTAACTTTTCATTTTTTAAACCTGAAAATAAATGCTACTTTTGGTATAACTGTTTTTTTAGAACTTAAAAAACGTTAATCCCTCAAAAATAATACTATTCCATTTAGTATTGGCTTCCTCGAAAAATCTTATTGTACATTCTTTATGTGTTATACTTATATAATACTCTGAAATGCGTACCTCTTAATTACCCTGCCCCCAAAATTACAGTTACCCCCACTTTTAAAGTTAGATATACAACTTTTATTGCTTGTATATGTAGTATAATAATTATAAAAACAAATAATATGAGAAAAAATATTATTCAAAAACTACTGTATTTATTCTTTTTAGGTAGCGGTTTAAGTCTTTGTTCACAAAATTTAACAGAGTTATCGGTAGTTTCCTATAGTGATAAACCAGATTATGAAAGAGTGCATGTGCATAAACTAAAGATTAGCAATAATAGCATAGTAGAAAAAGAATATCGTTTTTCCATAAACAATGTACCGTGCAAAAATCAAGAAAAAATAGAAACGATATTAGAGTATTCATTATTAGATGAAAAAAAGAAACCTCTTATAAAAGCATTAAAAGTACTATCTAAAAGAAGTAAAATACTTTATTTAAAAATAACTAAACCATACAATATCAAATTAGGAAGTTGGAATTGTATAGAACTCCTGGTAAATGACCTTCAAGAGCAAGTGTCATTACAGAAAAAAGCTCCCTCTAGCAAGATTAATATAAAAACATATATACCAAATCAGAGTAATGACAATTAGACGATTAGCATAAGATTGTTGTTATTAGAAAAACTTAGAGGACATGAAAAAAATTACTAGTTTTACTTTATTTTTTATAGTGGTTTTTCTCGTTGCTGGCGGAAAATTAGAAGCCCAAATAAAAAAAGGATTCCAACCTAGATTTTCAGAAGCAGTTAAAGGAAATGTAACATTAATAGCAAATAATGTTTTATCAAGAAATAAAACAACGAGCTATATAGGAAGCGACGGAAACCATGACTTTAGTAATAACGTTTTTGTTGATATAGATAGTGATGCAAGTACATTCAATTCAAGTAGCGCAAACTTATCTAACCCAGAGCCAACAGTTAGTTGTTTAAGTATAAAGAAAGCATATTTATACTGGGCAGCAGCTGATAAAGAGGAAGACAATTCTTCAGATGAACCCAATTGGGATTATAATAAAGTAAAATTGCAATTACCAGGAAGTTTAGGTTATACAACTATAACTGCTGATGATGTTATTTATAGAGGAAGAGACGAGATAGGTCACTTTGTTAATGATCCATACATTTGTTTTAAGGATATCACAAGTGAAGTAAAAGCTTTGGCAACACCCTATGGAACTTATCAAGTAGCTAATGTTAGGGCAAAGGAAGGAAGTTTGACTTCACATGGTGGAGGAAATACAGGAACTTCTGGAGGTTGGCAAATAGTATTTGTATATGAAAGCCCTACTTTACCAGCAAAAAATATATCGCTTTTTGATGGTTACGCACATGTTACAAGTAGTGTTAATAATTTTGAAATTGGATTTAGTGGTTTTCAAACAGTACCAACAGGAGATGTAGATGTAGATGTAGTAATAGGTGCCTTAGAAGGAGATAGAGATTTATCAGGAGACAGGTTGCAAATAAAAAATACTAGTAACAATTGGGTAGATTTATCATATAGTTTAAGGAGTTCAAGTAATTTTTTTAATAGTAGAATAGCTAAAAATGGAAGTAACTTTATAGATAGAAATCCAGCTAGTACTAATACTTTAGGATTTGATGCAGATGTATTTGCTCTTAGTAATCCAGGAAATAGTATAATAGCTAACAATCAAACTTCTGCGACAATAAGATTAACATCAAACCAAGAAACATACGGACTCTTTTTAATAGGATTGTCTGTAGATGTTTGGAAACCAGATTTAGCGCCATTAATATTATCAAGCTCAACAAATACTAGTAGTGTAGAAGACACTGTTAGTTTTTCAGTCAATATAGAAAACAATGGTAATGACAATGTAAAAGACTTAACAATAGAAACAACAATACCTCAAGAAGTAGATTTAATAGAACCAATAATAGGGTTACCTTTTGGGGTTACTTATAGCTATAATACAACAACTAGATTATTAACCTTTGATGCTATTGATGGAATTACAGATGTTGGAGGTACACCATATAGTTTAAGTTTTCAGGTGAAAGTAAAAGAACAGTGTTATTTTCTAGAAGAAATGTGTTCCGATAAATTTCAAATGCAATTAATAGCAACTTATGCAGGAGAAGAAAATAATAGTACACAAACAACTTTAAGTTCTAAATCAGTTGATTCTTGTGGTATAGGAGATAATTTACCTAATGAGATAAGTATTAACCAACCTGACGAGGCTAATTGGACAACTACAGTCGATTCATTAGATAGAACAGTGTCTTGTGAAGATAGTGCTGCCCTAGCTACGGCGCAATTACTTACCCCAGAAGCAAGTTGTGATTTAACAATAACCAAAATACCTGGAAGTTTTGAGGCTTCAACAACTAACTGTCCTGTTATAGGAACATATACTAATATTTGGACATTTACAGATAGTTGTGGAAGAACAAGTGGACAATTTACCCAAACCATTACGGTAACTGATACTTCAGCACCCGTTTTATCAGCAACACCAGCCGATGTAAGTGTCGACTGTGAAGCCATCCCATCAGTACCAACCATCACAGCAACCGATAATTGCGATAGCGTAGTAGACGTAGTCTTTACCGAAGTAAGCAATACAGTAGTAGACGGTTGTGGAGAGATTGTACGTCAATGGGAATCAACCGACAACTGTGGTAACACCGTAAGTCATACCCAAACCATTACGGTAACTGATACTTCAGCACCCGTATTATCAGCAACACCAGCCGATGTAAGTGTCGATTGTGAAGCTATACCAGCAGTACCAACCATTACCGCAACCGATAATTGTGATAGTGTAGTAGATGTAATCTTTACCGAAGTAAGCAATACAGTAGTAGACGGCTGTGGAGAAATCGTACGTCAATGGGAATCAACCGACAATTGTGGCAACACGGTAAGTCATACACAAACCATCACGGTAACCGATACTACAGCACCCGTATTATCAGCAACACCAGCCGATGTAAGTGTCGACTGTGAAGCCATCCCATCAGTACCAACCATCACAGCAACCGATAACTGTGATAGCGTAGTTGACGTAGTATTCACTGAAGTAAGCAATACGGTAGTAGACGGCTGTGGAGAAATTGTACGTCAATGGGAATCAACCGATAACTGTGGCAACACCGTAAGTCATACCCAAACCATTACAGTAACCGATACCACTGCACCCGTATTATCAGCAACACCAGCCGATGTAAGTGTCGACTGTGAAGCCATCCCATCAGTACCAACCATCACAGCAACCGATAATTGCGATAGCGTAGTAGACGTAGTCTTTACCGAAGTAAACAATACAGTAGTAGACGGCTGTGGAGAGATTGTACGTCAATGGGAATCAACCGACAACTGTGGTAACACCGTAAGTCATACCCAAACCATTACAGTAACCGATACCACTGAACCCGTATTATCAGCAACACCAGCCGATGTAAGTGTCGACTGTGAAGCTATCCCATCAGTACCAACCATCACAGCAACCGATAACTGTGATAGCGTAGTTGACGTAGTATTCACTGAAGTAAGCAATACGGTAGTAGACGGTTGTGGAGAAATTGTACGCCAATGGGAATCAACCGATAACTGTGGTAACACGGTAAGCCATACCCAAACCATTACAGTAACCGATACCACTGCGCCCGTATTATCAGCAACACCAGCTGATGTAAGTGTCGACTGTGAAGCCATCCCAGCAGTACCAACCATCACAGCAACCGATAATTGTGATAGCGTAGTAGATGTAGTATTCACTGAAGTAAGCAATACAGTAGTAGACGGTTGTGGAGAAATTGTACGCCAATGGGAATCAACCGATAACTGTGGTAACACGGTAAGCCATACCCAAACCATTACAGTAACCGATACCACTGCGCCCGTATTATCAGCAACACCAGCTGATGTAAGTGTCGACTGTGAAGCCATCCCAGCAGTACCAACCATCACAGCAACCGATAATTGTGATAGCGTAGTAGATGTAGTATTCACTGAAGTAAGCAATACAGTAGTAGACGGTTGTGGAGAGATTGTACGCCAATGGGAATCAACCGACAACTGTGGTAACACCGTAAGTCATATCCAAAGCATCACAGTAACCGATACCACTTCACCCGTATTATCAGCAACACCAGCCGATGTAAGTGTCGACTGTGAAGCCATCCCAGCAGTACCAACCATCACAGCAACCGATAATTGTGATAGCGTAGTAGATGTAGTATTCACTGAAGTAAGCAATACAGTAGTAGACGGTTGTGGAGAGATTGTACGCCAATGGGAATCAACCGACAACTGTGGTAACACGGTAAGTCATACCCAAACCATTACAGTAACCGATACCACTGCGCCTGTATTATCAGCAGAACCAGCTGATGTAAGTGTCGACTGTGAAGCCATCCCATCAGTACCAACCATCACAGCAACCGATAATTGCGATAGCGTAGTAGATGTAGTCTTTACTGAAGTAAGCAATACTGTAGTAGACGGCTGTGGAGAGATTGTACGCCAATGGGAATCAACCGACAACTGTGGTAACACGGTAAGTCATACCCAAACCATTACAGTAACCGATACCACTGCGCCTGTATTATCAGCAGAACCAGCTGATGTAAGTGTCGACTGTGAAGCCATCCCATCAGTACCAACCATCACAGCAACCGATAATTGCGATAGCGTAGTAGATGTAGTCTTTACTGAAGTAAGCAATACCGTAGTAGACGGCTGTGGAGAGATTGTACGCCAATGGGAATCAACCGACAACTGTGGCAACACGGTAAGTCATACACAAACCATTACAGTAACCGATACTACAGCACCCGTATTATCAGCAACACCAGCCGATGTAAGTGTCGACTGTGAAGCTATACCAGCAGTACCAACCATCACTGCAACCGATAATTGTGATAGTGTAGTAGATGTAATCTTTACTGAAGTAAGCAATACAGTAGTAGACGGCTGTGGAGAAATTGTACGTCAATGGGAATCAACCGATAACTGTGGTAGCACGGTAAGTCATACGCAAACCATTACGGTAACTGATACTACTACCCCAGATTTTACAGTACCAGTAGATATTACAATTTATAAAGATGATAATTGTACTTATGATGCTAGTATTGGAATCACTGGCGATGTTACCAATGAATCTGATAATTGTGATACAACTTTAGATGCTAGTTATAGTGATGTAGAATCGGCAGGAACCTGTGAAGGAGAAGTAATAGTTACTCGTACATGGAGTCTTACTGATAACTGCGGGAATACAACTGAAAAAGTTCAAACAATAACAGTTAAAGACAATACTGCACCAATTATAGACGAAACAAACAAAAATAATATAGACATAGAATGTGGAGTAGGAGATACAGAAACTACGTTACAAGATTGGTTGAATAGTAATGCAGGAGCTACAGCAACCGATAACTGTAGTACTGTAACATGGACCAATAATTATGGGAATGATACCTCTGTAAAATGTGATGGAAGTTATATCACAGTAATATTTACAGCTACAGATGCTTGTGGTAACTTTAGCACTACAACAGCAGGATACTTAATTAAAGATGAAACACCACCAACAATAACTCAGCAGCCATCCGATAAAACAGTAGAGTGTGATGGATCAGGAAATACAACAGAGTTAAATGCTTGGTTAACTAGCAATGGAGGAGCAACAGCGACAGATGACTGTAGTATTGTAACATGGAGTAATAATTATACAGATTTAACATACACCTGTAGTTTTACAGGAGAAGTAGAGGTAATCTTTACTGCAAAAGATGCCTGTGGAAATACTATTAATACAACTCCTGCTAAGTTCATTATAGAAGACACAGTAGCACCAGAATTTGTAGAGACTTTACCAGCAGCAGAAATCACTGTAAGTTGTGATAATATTCCAGTGATGGAAACCTTAACAGCAACCGATAACTGTGATGCTTCTGTAACAGTAATTCCAAGCGAAGTAACCAGTGGCGATGATGATGCCTGTGGATCAGAATATTTGATTACAAGAAAATGGACCGTATCAGATTGTTCAGGAAACACAACAACACATATCCAAGTAATCACAGTAAAAGACACAGTAGCACCAGAATTTGTAGAGACTTTACCAGCGGCAGAAATCGCTGTAAGTTGTGATAACATTCCAGTAATGGAAACCTTAACAGCAACCGATAATTGTGATGCTTCTGTAACTGTGAATTACTCAGAAGAATTTTCAGGACAAGACGATATATGTGCATCAGAATATACGATTACAAGAACTTGGGCAGTTCAAGATTGTGCAGGTAATAGTACATCACACACTCAAGTAGTAACAGTTGAAGATACTACGGCTCCAGAGTTTGTAGAGGAATTACCAGCAGATGCAATAGTAAGTTGTGATACAATTCCAACTGCAGTAATTTTAACAGCAACCGATAATTGTGATGCTTCTGTAACTGTGAATTACTCAGAAGAATTTTCAGGACAAGATGATGCATGTGCATCAGAATATACAGTTACAAGAACATGGACAGTAGAAGATTGTGCGGGTAATGAAACTTCGCATACTCAAGTAGTAACTGTTGAAGATACACAAGCACCCGAATTTGTAGAGGAATTACCAGCAGATGTAACAGTAAGTTGTGATACAATTCCAACTGCAGTAATTTTAACAGCAACCGATAATTGTGATGCTTCTGTAACTGTGAATTACTCAGAAGAATTTTCAGGACAAGACAATATATGTGCATCAGAGTATACAGTTACAAGAACATGGGCAGTAGAAGATTGTGCGGGTAATGAAGCTTCTCATACTCAAGTAATAACTATTGAAGATAATGAAGTACCACAATTGGTATCAACATTAGAAGACATTATAGTAGAATGTGATACTGTTCCTGATGTTCCAACTTTAGAATTTACAGACAATTGTTCTTCAAATGTAACACAAACTAACTTTGAGGAAACAAGTACGTTTGATGGAAGTGATAGCGATTATACAATTACAAGAACATGGACAGTTACAGATGACTGTGGAAATGTAGCAGACTTTATACAGTATATTACAGTAACTGTAAAAACATCTGTAACAGAAATAGTGGATTCAAGGTGTATTGACGATGGCGAAATTAACTTAAATGATTATTTGGCAAATCAAAGTGAAAACGGAACTTGGGAAGTGACTCAAGGAAGCGTTACAATATCTAATGATGGAAGTTTTGATCCGTCAGGAGTAAATTTAGGAGATTATGTGTTTACATATACATCATCAAATAGTAGTTGTTTAACAGTAACAGAAGTTACGATTAATATAAACGATGACTGTTTAGTATTACCATGTGGGCAAGAAGATGTGGTAATTTCAAAAGCAGTAACTCCTAATGGAGATTCATGGAATGAGTTTTTCGAAGTTACAGGAGCTGAATCCTGTGGATTTATAGCCAATGTAAAAATATTTAACCGTTGGGGGGCTAGAGTTTTTGAATCTAAAAATTATGCAAATAATTGGAACGGAACTTCAGATGGAGCAACGTTTGGATCAGCAGAAAGATTACCGGCTGGTACATATTACTACATTGTAATATTAGAAAATAGTGGGTTAAAACCATTTACAGGAGCAATTTACTTAGGAACTAAATAATATTATAGCTATGAACCAAAATTACAAGCTATTAAAAGCAACTATTGTACTGTTTTTTGCAACAGTTTTAACAGTTCAATCACAACAGTTACCACAGTTTACTCAATATATGTATAATACAATTTCTATCAACCCTGCATATGCAGGAAGTAGAGAAGTACTGAGTATTGTTGGACTGCATAGAAGTCAGTGGGCAGGATTAGATAGAGCACCAGAAACACAAACCCTATCTATTCACACTCCACTTAGAAATGATAAAATAGGATTAGGATTATCATTTATAAATGATCAATTAGGCTATGAAAATTTCACCTATTTATATGGAGATTTCTCATATACGATTCAGCTTAATGAGGATATAAAATTAGCTTTTGGACTTAAAGCAGGATTTACTCAATACAATATAGATGATGCTTTAATAGCCTCTGAAGGATCAGACCCAGGAATTTCAGGGGTTCAAAATAGATGGGAACCTAATTTTGGGAGCGGTTTATTATTACATACAAATAAATGGTATGTGGGGTTTTCAGCTCCAAGATTATTAAATATAGATCATAATGATTTGGTTGTTAATGGAATTAATTACGGAATTATAGACAGAGTAAGTTATTATTTAACAGGAGGATATGTTTTTGATTTGAGTGATAATGTAAAGTTTAAGCCAGCGACGTTAATTAAAGCAACGAATGGAGCACCAGTATCATATGACATAACAGCAAACTTCTTATTCAATGAAAAATTTTGGTTAGGAGGTTCTTATAGAATCAATGAAAACACAGGAGCTTTAGGGGCTTTAGTAGATATTCAAGTATCTCGTCAGTTCCGAATAGGTTACGCGTACGAGCATCCATTATCAGACATTAATCAATACTCAAATGGTACACATGAAATATTATTAATGTTTGAGTTATTTCCTAAGTCATATAGAACGAAATCTCCTAGATATTTTTAAGAAGGATAGTTATGAAGACAAAAATTACACTGATACTACTTTTTTTATCAAGCTTTGTATTTTCTCAAAGAAAAATAGCAAATAAATTTTATAAAGAATATGCGTATGTAAAAGCAGCTGAGTTTTATAAAAAAGCCATAAACGAAGGAGATGATGGGGTGGATATGATAACAAGGTTGGCAGATTGTTATTATAATAACTCAAACTCTAAACAAGCTGCTTATTGGTATGGAGTTGCTTCAAATAGAAAAGAAAACTTAACTGATGACGCTATATATAAGTATGTACAGTCACTTAGAAGTATAGGAGAGTATGACAAAGCAGATAAATGGCTTCAAAAGATATCTGACAAAGCGTTAAAAGTAAAAAATGTTGACTATAATAAATTAAAAACACTTAATAAAGACTCTGTAGTAGTAGCAAACTTAGAAATTAATACTAAAAACTCAGAGTTTGGAACGTATGTACATGGACAAAAACTATATTTTGCTTCGACAAGAAAAAAAGATGGTGAAATTTATGAATGGAATAACCAACCGTATTTAGACTTATATCAAGCCAAAATTATTAAAAATAAAAAAGATGAAGATAGTATAGCAAGTGTTATTCCTATTGTATCTTCTAAAATTAATACGGGTTTTCATGAATCGAGTGTAGCAATAACTAAAGACGGGAAAACGTTATATTTTACAAGAAATAATTTAAACGAAAAGAAAAAACTAGAGTATAGTAAAAAAGGTACATCACATTTAAAAATATTCAAAGCTACGTTGGTTAATGGGCAATGGGATAATATTGAAGAGTTACCGTTTAATGATAAAATGTATTCTAGTGGACATCCAGCATTGAGTCCGGATGATAAAACATTATATTTTGTATCTGATAGACCAGATAGTTATGGGTTAACGGATATTTATAAAGTAGCTATTTTAGCTAATGGAGAGTATGGAGCACCAATAAACTTAGGAGATAAAATAAATACAAAAGGAAGAGAAATGTTTCCTTTTGTAGCTAAAGATTATACCTTATATTTCTCTTCGGATGGTTATGCAAATTTAGGATTATTAGATATTTTTAAATCTGATTTACTAAAAAATAACTCGTCAGAAGTTATAAATATAGGAGCTCCATTTAATAGTGGATATGATGATTTTGCTTTCTTTTATAATGAAGATGCAAAAACAGGGTACTTTTCTTCTAACCGACCAGGAGGAAAAGGACAGGATGATTTATATAAGTTTAAAACCTTAAAGTGTAAACAATATATTAAAGGGAGAACTTTTGATAAAAGAACAAAAGAAATTTTACCTAACACTTTAGTAGAGCTTATAGACTTTAAAGGAAAAGTTGTAAAAAGGTTCGTAACTCAAGAAGATGCCACTTACGTTTTTGAAGTTGAATGTGAGAAGAAATTTTCTTTAAGAGGAACAAAACTAGATTATAAAGATGACTTCATTAATAATATTGAAACGACAGATGTAAGAGGTATAGAAATAGAGCGTGATTTATATTTAACACCATTAATTATAGGAAACGAAATAGTAATAGATCCTATATTTTTCGATTTTGATAAATGGAATATACGACCAGATGCAGCTTATGAACTAGAGCATATTGTACGAGTAATGAAGAATCATCCAAAAATGATTATTAAAATTGAAGCTCATACAGATAGTAGGGGTAGTGATAAATACAATGAGATTTTATCAGATAGAAGAGCTAAATCTACCAGAGATTATATTTTTTCAAGAGGTATAGCTACCAACAGGATAGAAAGTGCTATTGGTTATGGAGAAAAGCAGTTGGTGAACAAATGTTCTAATGGTGTACCTTGTTCAGATGAAGAGCATCAAGAAAACAGACGCTCAAAATTTATAATTGTTAATGATTATAAAAAATAATATCTAAGACCTCTATTTATTTTAAAAATAGAGGTCTTATCAAGTATTGTTGTTATTTTTTTACAAAAATATTGGTATAGTACCATGTACCACCAGTGTTTTTTTCGGCAGTCACTTCAAAATGGGTAAAATCACCTTCAATATTTTTTCGATGTCCCTCGCTTTTAATCCATCCATTAACAACAGATTCAGCAGTAGAATATCCATAAGCTACATTTTCAGCAACCTTAATAGCATTTGTGTTTTCAACTAAATAATCTTTACGATCATGAAAAAAATCGTGAGAAAGCTCTTTTTTCTTTATCATATACATAGTATGATTATATGTTTGAGATTTTATAGCTTCAAGTTTTTTTAAAGTAGATAAGCCTTTGCTTAATCTATAATCATTAATAAGATCAAGAATTTCATTTTCTATTGATTTTTCTTCTATGCTAACGGTAGAATCAGAAGGAGAGTCAATTAATTCATTTTCATTTGAAGAACAAGAAAAGAAAACTAAGGCACAACATAGTACCAATAACTTAAAGGGGAAGTTATTCATTTTTAATAGGGGTTAGGGGTTAAATTATTTTAAAAGTCCAAAAATAGTACAAAATACAATTTAAAACAAGTTTCTTTTTATGCTTAAACGTATTTTTGTATGATTAGATAGCCTGTTTTATAAAGTCTTCATATTCATAAAAAAACAGTTCAAACTGTGTCATAGTCTCTACAAAAAACTCATAACAATCTCTCCAAGTATCTTTATTGTGAATACTAAATTTTTTATCAAAAGGGATATAAATTCTACGAATAATTTTGTGATTGTTTAACTCAAAATTATCATCAAATATAACTTCAGGTAAATATTCTGTTTCCAATATTTTCTTCAAAGAAAGAAGTTGATCGTAAAGTAATTCATTGGCTACATCTTCTGGATGTTCGAAATCTAAACAAACTGAAGCGTTTTTTCTATCCGCTTGAAATTTAAAAGCAAATCCCTTTATTTTGGTATTGTATAACAACCATTTTCTTGGAAAAGATTTTCCAAAACTAGTCCAAAATTCTTTACGCAATCGGGCAGATTCTTCTTTACTAAACACTATCCGTGAACTTTTGCAGTTTTACCTCTTTCTCGCATCATTTCGGCTTCGAAAGCCAATAAATCTTCCCATTTTTTATCAACGATTTCACGATCCATATACTTACGAGCATACCCTAAAAATAAGGTATAATGATTTGCTTCAGAAACCATTAAATCCAAATAAAATTTAGATAATTGTTCATCTTCCATATTATCAGCAAAAACCTTAAAACGTTCACAGCTACGTGCTTCTATTAGAGCAGCAACTAAAAGTCTGTGAATTAGCGCTTCTGTTCTATTACCTGTATGAGGGAAAAATTTTTGCAATTTTAAAGCATAATCGTTTTTAGTAGCCTGTCCTAAAACCATATCTCGCTCTATCATTATGTTATGTACCATCCTAAAATGTTCCATTTCTTCAATAGCAATATCACTCATATCTTTAACAAGTTCAGTTTCTTCAGAGTAATTGATAATAATTGACACAGCATTTGAAGCAGCTTTTTGTTCAGCAAAAGCATGATCTGTTAATAGTTGTTCTAATCCGTTTTTAGCAACTTCAACCCATGAAGTTTCTGTGTCAAATTGTAATCCAAGCATAATGTGTAATTGAGGTTGTAAAAGTAAAAAATATAAGTGCTAATTGTATTATAAATACTCTAAAAATGGTAAATTTGTTGCTGAAAAAATCTCTTAAGAAAATTGCTTTAAAAAATATTGATCCGAATTACGAATACTAAATAGATTGCTACAAATTCTAAATAGGGTAATATTTTAAAAATATTTTTCAGTAGTTTTAGATAAAATAGAGAAAGACAGAAAACTTCTAAGGAAATGAAATTACAGTTACAAAAAAAAATGGGAAAAATTATTGGCGCTTTAGCATTAGTCTTTTTAATGATTACAGCTAATTCGTGTAAAAAAACAGTTACTACAGAAAGTAATGTAAATGAATTTGGTGAATATATTAGTGGTTTTCCAGATAAGCTAATATCGGTAAACCCTAACTTAAAATTTGTATTAAAAAATAAAGTCACGACAAACTTTGATGCCACTGAAGTTATTACTACAAAACCAGCTATAAAAGGAGAAGTAGTTTTAAATGATAATGAGTTAGTTTTTGTTCCAGCTGAAAAACTAAAAAGCAATCAAGAGTATTTAATAACACTTCATTTATCTAAATTATATGAAGATATAGAGGAAGATTTAGAGAACTTTACTGTTAAAGTGAAAACTAAAGAATTATTATTCAACGTTTCTTTACAAGCTCCAAGTGTTCATAATAAAAAACTATATGCAGTAGAAGGAGAGTTAATTGCTAGTGATATTATAGAAACGGAAAAAATTCCATCTTTAATTAGAGCTACATATAATGGGAAAGAAAAAGCTATAAAGTTTAGTACTGTAGGTAAAGTAAGTTCTAAAGTTTACTTTAAGATAGACAGTATAGAGCGCTATGAGGAAGACAAACAATTAAAGGTAGAGTGGACTGGAACACCAATTCAGTCAGAGTCCAAAGGAAGTAGAGAAGTTACCATAACAGGAAAAAACAACTTTAAGATATTAAATGTTGAAGTTATTGATATAGATAAACAACATATTGAAATAAGCTTCTCAGACCCATTACAAAAATCACAAAATTTAAAAGGACTTATTCAGTTTTTAAATACTCAAAAAAGAGCTTTTACATACAAGATAAATAGTAACAAAGTAACAGTATATCCAAAATCATCATTTACACAAAAAGTTGATTTAGAGATTTTCAAAGGAATTAAGAGTGTGGATGGTTATACTTTAAAAGAAAACACAATTAAAACGGTTTATTTTGAAGAATTAAAGCCTGCGGTAAAGTTTATAAAGAGTGGATCAATACTTCCAAACTCTAATAACCTAAAAATAAATTTTAGTGCAGTTAACTTAAAAGCGGTTGATGCTACAATTTACAAAGTATATAAGGAAAATGTATTGCAATTTTTACAAAATAATAGTTTAAGTAATCAAGGAAATTTACGTTATGTAGGGCGTCCTGTAGCTAAATACACAGTAAACCTTGGTAATCAAGGATTAGATCTAAGTAAAGAAAATGCTTTTGCTATTGATTTAGCAGAAATAATAAAAGTGGAAAACGGAGCGATGTATAGAGTCGAGTTTTCATTTAATAAAGACTATTCAAATTATAAATGTGCAGAAGGTGTTTCAACGAAAACCATCGTTTTCGGAAAAAAGGAGATAGATACCAAAAGCTATGACAACCCTAATTACTATGACGATTATTACTACGATTATAATTGGAGAGATAGAGAGGATCCTTGCACAACGTCATACTATTATAACAAAGATATTAGTACAAATATTTTAGCTACCAATATTGGAGTTATAATTAAAAAAGGAAATAATAATAAAACGTTAGTAGCAGTAACAGATATACTTACCACAGATGCTATAGAAGGAGCAAAAGTAACTTTATATAATTTACAAAAGCAAGAAGTAGCTTCAGAAACAACTAATAAAGAAGGAGTAGTTTCTTTTTCTGATGTTACTAATGCCTTTTTTGCAGTAGTTACTAAAAACAACAATACAACTTATGTGAAGTTGAAAGACGGTGATGCACTTTCAATGAGTAAGTTTGATGTTTCTGGAGTGAAATTACAAGAAGGAATCAAAGGGTATATTTATGGAGAACGAGGAGTTTGGAGACCAGGAGATCAATTGTTTTTAACTTTTGTTTTAAACGATAATGCGAATCCAATTCCAGAGGAACACCCAATAAAATTTGAATTAATAAATCCGCAAGGAAAAATAATCGATAGAAAAGTACTTCCAAAAAAATCAAACAATGTATACACATACGCTCCTATAACAAACCTAGAAGCTATTACTGGTAATTGGAAGTTACGTGTAAGTGTTGGCGGAGCTGTTTTCAATAAAACATTAAAGATTGAAACCATAAAACCGAATCGATTAAAGATAAAACTAGCTACAGATGCAGAGTTCATCAAAGCAAATTCAACTATTACAGGAAATGTAGAAGTAAAATGGTTACATGGAGCAATAGCAAGAGGATTAAAGTTAGATATCAACGGGAAATTCTCACAAACCAATACGGAGTTTTCAAAATTCAAAAACTATAATTTTGATGATGTAACTCGTCGATTTGGAACAGAAGAGTTTAAAGTGCTAAAAGGAAGTTTAAGTAATGAAGGAACTACTAAGTTCTCGGTAAAACCTAAATTAGATAGTAAAGCTCCAGGAATGTTAAGAGCGAGTTTTATTACAAAAGTGTATGAAAATGGAGGTGACTTTAGTACAGATGTGTTCTCTAACAAAGTGTCACCGTATACTTCGTATGCTGGATTACAAGATGCTGAAGAACCACAATCTAAAAACTATTTATTTACAGATGAAAACTATACATTTAATGTAGCTTCAGTAAATGAAGAAGGAGTAGGAATAGCAAATACTTTAGAAGTAAATGTATATAAATTATCATGGCGTTGGTGGTGGAGTACTTCTGATAATGGATTGTCTAGTTATGATGGTACACGTTATCATGAACCTTATAAGAAATTAAAAGTAACAACAAATGCAAGCGGTAAAGGAACCTTTACATTAAAGGTTGACGAAAATGATTGGGGACGTTATTTAATAAAAGTAAAAGACTCAAAAAGTAAGCATGTTACCTCAAATGTGGTTTATTTTGATTGGCCTTCTTGGTATGCTAAAAAGAAAGGAAATCAAGATAAAAGTAACGCTACGATGTTAATATTTACAACCGATAAAGAATCGTATGAAGTAGATGAAAAAGCAACTGTGAAGTTTCCGTCTTCAGAAGGAGGAAAAGCGTTTATTACCATAGAAAACGGAACAGAAGTATTAGATCATTTCTGGGTACCAACACAAGCACAACAAACATCGTTTAGTTTCCCAGTAAAAGCGAGTTATACACCAAATGTATTTGTAAATATTTCATTGTTACAAAAACATAGTCAAACAGTAAACGATTTACCAATTCGTATGTACGGTTCAATACCAATGTTGGTACACAATCCTGCAACGAAATTAGAACCAAAAATCCAGTTAGCGGACGAGTTAAGACCAGAGTCTACGGCTACTATTCAAGTAAAAGAAGAAAAAGGTAGACCAATGACCTATACCATTGCGTTAGTGGATGAAGGCTTGTTAGATTTAACACGTTTTAAAACACCAAATCCATGGGGAGTGTTCTATGCACGCCAATCTCTTGGTGTAAAAACTTGGGATATTTTTGATGACGTTATTGGTGCTTACGGTGGAAAAGTAAATCAAATATTAAGTATTGGAGGAGATGAAGCAGAGGCAGGAAGTAAAAACCGAAAAGCGAATCGATTCAAACCAATGGTTACGTATTTAGGCCCTTTCGATTTAGAAAAAGGAGACAGTAAGGAACATAAAATAAAAATACCTAAATATGTAGGATCTGTTCGAGCTATGGTGGTGGCTACTGATACTAAAAAAGATGCGTACGGTAGCGATGAAAAAACAGCTTTTGTACGAAAACCAGTAATGATTTTAGCATCATTGCCTCGTAAAATAACACCACAAGAAACTGTTACCTTACCAGTTACTGTTTTTGCAATGAAACCAAACATTAAAAATGTAAAAGTTACAGTACAACCAAACGAAGCATATACTATTGTAGGAGATAAAACACAAACCGTTTCATTTAGTCAGCCAGATGAAAAAATGGCGTATTTCACCTTAAAAGTAAATGATTTTAAAGGAATTGGTAAAGTAAAAATAGACGCAAGTTCAGGAAGAGAAAAAGCATCTTACGAAGTAGAAATAGATGTGTTAAACCCAAATCCAGTAACTACTGAAGTAAAAGATGTCGTATTGAAATCTAATGAAGTAGGGGAGATTAACTTTACAAGTTTTGGTACCAAAGGAACGAACGGAGCTACGTTAGAATTATCAACCTTACCACCAATGAACTTTACCAAGCGTTTGGGATACTTAATTCGTTATCCGCATGGATGTGTAGAACAAACAACTTCAGGTGCTTTTCCACAGTTGTTTTTACCAGAATTATTTGAATTATCAAAAGAGAAGATAGCTTCAACAGAAAGAAATATAAAAGCAGCAATTCAACGTTTATCAGATTTCCAATTATCTAATGGAGGATTGTCATACTGGCAAGGAAATAGTACCGCAGATAGTTGGGGAACGTCTTATGCAGGTCATTTTATGATAGCGGCCGAGAAGAAAGGATATGTGCTACCTATTGGTTTCAAATCAAAATGGATAGGATATCAAAAGCAACAAGCACGTAATTGGAGAAATAACTCACGTTATTACAATAATTCTTTATCACAAGCATATAGGTTATACACGTTAAGTTTAGCAAATAGTCCTGATTTAGCATCAATGAACCGTTTACGCGAATCAATGGGAGTTTCAGATGAAGCAAAAATGAGATTAGCAAGCGCGTATGCTTTAATAGGTAAAAAGGCTATAGCAAAATCTATTTTAAAAGGAATAACCGGTTATACCTATACAAAACGATATTATTCAAACTATGGTTCTGAAACTAGAAACAAAGCAATGTCTTTAGAAACCTATATGTTGTTGGATGACGAAACTAAATCAATAAAGTTAGCAAAAGAAATTGCTGAAAATCTATCAAGCGAGCGTTGGATGAGCACACAAACTACGGCCTATAGTTTGTTGGCAATGAGCCAATATGCTCTAAAAAATGGCGGTAGTGACGGAATTAATACAAGTTATATTTTAAATAAGGCGTCAGGAGAAGCAAGTACTTCAAAATCGCTGTTAGCAAAAGATTTAATAGCTATTCAAAAAGAAAATTCATTAAAAATAACTAACAAAAACAACGGAGTTTTATATGTACGTATACTAAACAAAGGAATTTTACCAGTAGGTGAAGAAAAAGTATTCCAAAAGAATTTAGAAACCACTATTACATACAAAACAAAAGATGGAGCTCGTATTACTCCAGATAACTTGTCACAAGGAACCAATTTTGTAGCAGAAGTTACAGTGAAAAATCCAACAAGTGAAACCATTGAAAATGTAGCATTAACGCAATACATTCCTTCAGGATGGGAAATTGTAAATACACGTTTTACTGATTTTGGAAACAATACAACATCTTCAAAAGTAGATTATACCGATATACGAGATGCAAGTATCAGTAACTACTTTACCTTGAAGAAGTACGAAACCAAAACATTTAGAGTATTAGTGAATGCTTCGTATTTAGGTGAATATTATTTACCAGGAGTACAAGTAGAAGCAATGTATGACAACGATTATATAGCTCGTACTAAAGGACAGTGGATTAAGGTAATTAAGTAAATAGTTTCTAAACAATCATTACGGTTTTTGTAGTGATTGTTTGTTATTTGTTAAATTTTAAAAGAGGGTACGAGGGATATTTTTTAGGAGAAATTTGACACATAAAATAATTTATGCAAACAATTTTCAAATGGATACAACAAAATAAAATCAAAACAATCATCACAGCGTTCGTGGTGATTGTTTATTATTTCTGTTTACCAAAAAAATTATTTGAGATACCTACATCAACAGTTGTTACTGCAAAAAACAACAAATTATTAGGAGCTGTAATAGCCAGCGATGGTCAGTGGAGATTTCCTGAGTTAGACTCTGTGCCTAGAAAATTTGAATATTGTATTTTACAATTTGAAGATGCTTACTTCTATAAGCATTTCGGGTTTAATCCTATTTCAATAGGAAAAGCAATGGTAGAAAACATCAAAGCGAAAAGAGTTGTACGAGGAGGAAGCACATTGACACAGCAAGTAATTCGCTTATCAAGAAAGAATAAAGAACGCTCATATTTTGAAAAGCTACAAGAATTAATACTAGCCACTCGATTAGAATTTCGTCACTCAAAAAAAGAAATTCTAAACCTCTATGCATCTCATGCTCCTTATGGAGGAAATGTTGTTGGGTTAGAAATGGCATCGTGGCGTTATTTTGGTTTAAAACCACATCAATTGTCATGGGCAGAAACAGCAACTCTAGCTGTATTACCCAATGCTCCTTCATTGATTTATCCGGGAAAAAATCAACAAAAGCTAAAAAATAAAAGAAATAGGTTATTACAAAAATTACATGAAGAAGGAATAATAGATCAAATAACATATGATTTAGCAATTGAAGAAGAGTTACCACAAAAACCATATCCGTTACCTACAGTAGCACCACATTTTGTACAAGAAGTAACTAAACAGTATAGAGGACAACGTGTAAAAAGTTCTATTGATATTCATTTGCAAAGGCAAGTAAATAATTTAGTAAAGCAGCATTATTTCCGTCAAAAACAAAATGAAGTCTACAATATGGCAGTATTGGTGTTAGATGTTAAAACAAGAAAAGTACTGTCTTATGTAGGGAATTCTCCAACCGATAAAGCACATCAAAAAGATGTGAACAATATCATCGCTCCAAGAAGTACAGGAAGTACTTTAAAGCCTTTTTTATATGCGCAAATGCTACAATCGGGAGATTTACTACCTAGTCAATTAGTCGCAGATGTACCAACAGAAATAGCAGGTTATTCTCCTAAAAATTTTAATTTAACTTTTGATGGAGCAGTTCCTGCGAACGAAGCATTAACACGTTCACTGAACATTCCTTCAGTACGCATGTTACAGCGATACGGATTGGAAAAATTTAGAGAAGATTTAAAAGCATATCACATTAGCGATATTAATAAATCAGCAGATTATTATGGACTCTCCTTGATTTTAGGAGGAGCAGAAGCTAGTTTATGGGATTTATGTAAAACCTTTGCAGGATACGCAGGAATTGTAAATCACTATGAAGAACTAAAACATAAGTATTACCAAAATGAGTTCATAGAACCTAGTTTTTTGTCAGAAAGAACTCCAGATTTTGGTAAAGTTCAAGAAGACTATATAACTTTAGATGCTGGAGCTACATTTTTAACACTAAACACTTTAATAGAGGTAAATAGACCTTATACAGATCAAGCTTGGAAGTATTATGATTCGTCTCAAAAAATAGCATGGAAAACAGGGACAAGTTTTGGAAATAAAGATGCTTGGGCAGTTGGAGTTACCCCAAAATATGTAGTAGGGGTGTGGATAGGAAATTCTGATGGAGAAGGACGTCCAGACTTAACAGGAGTTGGAAGTGCAGCTCCATTAATGTTTAATGTTTTTGATGTGTTACCGAAATCTAACTGGTTTTTAGAACCCTATGAAGATTTAATAGAAGCTGCTATTTGTGAGAAAAGCGGGTTCTTAGCTAAGACAATTTGTCCTTTAGTAATAACCAAAAGAGTTCAAAAAAGTGCTATGAAAGCCAAGTCATGCCCGTATCACCAAGAAATAACGGTAGATATATCTGAAAAATATAGAGTGAACTCAAATTGCGAATCAATTTCTAACATGATAACAAAACCATGGTTTGTATTACCACCACTAATGGCTTATTATTATCAGCAGAATAACGCAGATTACAGATCACTTCCAAAATATAGATCAGATTGTAACCAGTTGGAAAGTAATACAATGGATTTTGTTTTTCCTGCTAAGCTCACATCAAAAATATCGTTAACACGAGGAGAGAATAATAAGTTAAATCCTATAATTTTAAAGCTCACACACGCCAATGCAGAGGCAAAAGTATATTGGTATTTAAATAAACAATTTATTGGAATAACAGAACAGTATCATGAACAAGCTGTTATGCCAAAAAAAGGAGTTCATACAATAACAGTTATAGATGATTTTGGGAATGAGCTGAAAAGGATTATTGAACTAAAAAATTAAATAAATATAAATACGGTTTAATTAAAAGCTGTATTTTTAGTTTTTTTAAATATAAAATATGTTAGAACTAGCAGGGATAATTATACTTGGAATTTTAGCTCAATGGGTAGCTTGGAGGTTTAAAATTCCAGCAATTTTACCTTTAATTTTAATAGGATTGCTTGTTGGACCTATTGCAGCAGAATTTTTTAATGATGATGGAAGTAAATGGATAGAACCTATTTGGGATGGTGAAAAAGGGTTATTCCCCGGAGAAGGACTGTACTATTTTGTGTCATTATCAATTAGTATTATTCTTTTTGAAGGAGGTTTGACCTTACGACGCGGAGAAATAAAAAATATAGGTCCTGTTATCACCAAATTAATCACATTAGGATCTGCAGTTACTTTTTTTGGAGGAGCTATAATTGCTCATTATGTATTTGGATTAAGTTGGGAGTTGTCATTCTTATTTTCTGGATTAATAATTGTTACTGGACCTACAGTAATAACACCAATTCTTAGAAACATACCGCTTAAAAAAGATGTCTCAGCAGTTTTAAAATGGGAAGGAATACTAATAGACCCTATTGGAGCATTAGTAGCTGTACTTGTTTTTGAATTTATAAGTGTAGGTGGAGGTGCTGGATTTACTGGAACAGCCTTATTAGAATTCTTAAAAATTATCCTTTTTGGAACCACTTTCGGTTTCACTTTTGCCCATGCTTTAATCTTTGTAATTAATAAAAAATGGGTGCCACATTATTTATTAAATGTAGTTTCCTTATCCACTGTTTTATTAGTATTTGTAGAATCTGAATTATTTGCTCATGAATCAGGATTATTAGCTGTTGTGGTTATGGGAATGGTACTTGGTAATAGTAAATTAAAGAACTTAAAAGAGATACTGTACTTTAAAGAATCATTAAGTGTCTTGTTAATCTCTATTCTATTTATTTTATTATCAGCAAATATTGATTATAAAGAGCTAACACTATTATATGAGTGGAAAACATTGCTTCTATTTGCTTTAATTGTGTTTGTGATACGTCCGTTAGCAGTATTTTTAAGTACCTCAAAATCTAATTTAAAAACTAACGAAAAACTATTTATTAGTTGGGTAGGGCCAAGAGGTATTGTTGCAGCAGGTATTGCTTCGTTATTTGGAAGCAAGCTGTTAAAGCAAGGAATTGAAGGAGCAGAATATATTACACCTTTAGTATTTATGGTGGTGTTAGGAACTGTTTTGTTAAACGCTACTACAGCAAGGTTATTTGCTAAATTAGTTGGTGTATTTTTAAAACGTTCAAATGCAATAATGATTGTTGGAGCTTCAGATTTAGCTAGAATGATTGCTAAGTATTTAAAACAAAACCAAAGAAGAGTGGTGTTGATTGATTCTAATATTGAAAATGTTGAAAAGGCCAAAGAAGAAGGATTAGAATCAATTGAAGTAAATATTTATGATGATCAACTTACAGACAATATTGAACTTAATGATGTAGGATATTTAATAGCAATGACAGGAAGTGATTCAATTAACAAATTTGTAATTTCTAATTTCTCCTCTATTTTTGGAGAGCAAGGAGCTTATCGTTTAGCAACTTCTCAGGAAGTTATTACAAAAGATTACGAAGACGAAGATCATTTATTTACAATAGAAGATGATTATATTAATTTAATGGAAGCTGTAAGAGAATTCCCTGAAATTCACGAAACAGTAGTTAATTCTATTGATGATTATAAGAAGAAAATTGAAGAAATTAATAGAGATCAAAAATCGATTCCAATTTTCGTTAAGAGTCAAAAGAATGAAATTCTATTAATCTCAGAATTTGAGAAAAAAGTAAAGAAAATAGAAGATTGGAAGTTAGTTTACGTAGGTAAGAATTTAAACATCTAAGCCAAAAGTACTCTTTAATTTTTCAATTAATGGATTTTTTTCTTTTAGTTTGTCGTACTTCTCTTGAGGAGTATAGGCAAACTTTTTTTCTACAGTTTCATTTACAATAACATTAATTTGGATACCATAGTTATTTAATTTTTCTCGTAAAAAACGTAATAACTTAGGTTTTCCTTTTTCAAGTTGAGACTTCATTAAGTCATTAGGCAACGAAAAAACAATAGTAAAATCTTCTTGTAACTTGGGCTCACCAGAAGCTAAAATAGCAGCGATACTTCGTTCTCCAAAACCTTGTAATTGGAAATAATATTTTTTCCAAGCATCTTTTAACTCATCTTGAGTAAAAGGAGTTCTTGGATGATTATCGAAGTTTTCCTCTGTATCAATAGTACTTTTTACTTCTTTCTTTTGCTGTAAGCTTTTTAAAGATAAAGCAGAAGTACGTCGTTTAATGTTCTTTAAAACTGGTTTAGTGGGAGTTTTTTCTTTTGTTTCAGTACTAGTTACTTGTACTGGTTCCATTTTTTTAGGAGTTTTTGTAACAATAGGCTTTACCTCAGTTTTTTTGACAGAAGGAGATAAAGCGGTAAAAAAAGTAGCAGGAATTATGTAGTTGCTAGATTTTTTTTTTGCTCCATCAAAAGTGATAGAGGCAATTTGCATTAAAGTAAGTTCTACCAATAAGCGTTGGTTTTTACTTCCTCGATATTTCAAGTCGCAATCATTAGCCTTGTCTATAGCAGGGAGTAAAAATTGCATACTGGCTTTAGAAGCTTGCTCTAAATATTTTTTCTTAGTATTATCACCAACCTCTAATAAAGCTATGGTAGCTTGGTCTTTTGCAACTAACAAATCTCTAAAGTGAGAAGCCAAACCGTTTATAAAATGATGTCCCTCAAAACCTTTTCCCAATACATCGTTAAATGCCATTAAGACTTCTGGAATTTTATTCTGAAGTAATAAATCGGTAATGTTAAAATACACATCGTAGTCTAACACATTTAAGTTTTTAGTAACAGCTTCGCGAGTTAAATTGTTTCCAGAGAAGCTTACAACTCTATCAAAAATAGAAAGGGCGTCACGCATTGCACCGTCAGCTTTTTGAGCAATTACATGTAATGCATCATCTTCAGCAGTAATGTTTTCTTTAGCACAAATCGTTTTTAAATACTCTTTAGCATCTAAAACACCAATGCGTTTAAAATCAAAAATTTGACAACGAGATAATATCGTTGGTATAATTTTATGTTTTTCAGTAGTTGCTAAAATAAAAATAGCATGTGCAGGCGGTTCTTCTAACGTTTTTAAAAAAGCATTAAAAGCGGCTTGAGAAAGCATGTGAACCTCATCAATAATATAAACCTTGTACTTTCCTGTTTGAGGCGGAATACGAACTTGATCTGTTAAATTACGAATATCATCAACCGAGTTGTTAGAAGCCGCATCTAATTCAAAAATATTAAAAGCAAAATCTTCATCATCAGTAGTTGCATCTTCTTGGTTAATACGTTTAGCCAAGATACGAGCACACGATGTTTTACCAACTCCACGAGGTCCTGTAAACAATAAAGCTTGAGCTAAATGGTTGTTTTGTATAGCATTTTCTAACGTATTGGTAATAGCTTGTTGCCCTACTACATCTTCAAAATTTTGAGGACGATATTTACGTGCCGATACTATAAAATGTTCCATTAAAATATACTGTTTACTTGAACAAAAATAGAAAACACAGTGGCAACACGCAAACAAAATTCTTAAGGAAATATTAAAGTTGTAAACAATTGTAAAAATTGTATTCTTTGTACGACCAACTAACATATAAATAATAGGAATTATATGAAGATATTTAAGGGAGTAACAGTATTTACTGTTGTTGTTTTAGCGGTAACGTTATTAAGTTTTTCACAAAAAAAAGAAGAAAAACTAAAAGAGGTGTCAGTAGAAACAAGCTCAGAAACACAAGTAGCTTACTTTGCAAGTGGTTGTTTTTGGTGTGTAGAAGCAATTTTTGAAAGTGTAAATGGAGTAGAAGAAGCTGTATCAGGATATGCAGGAGGACATACTAAAAATCCAACCTATAAAACAATAGGAACAGGTAGAACAGGACATGCTGAATCTGTAGCTGTATATTATAATCCGAAAAAAGTTAGTTTTCAAACATTAGTAACGGTGTTTTTTGGTTCACACGATCCAACCACTATAAACGGGCAACATCCTGATTATGGTTCACAGTATCGTTCAATAGCTTTCTATAAAACACAAGAAGAAAAGCAGTTCATAGAAAATACTATTAAAAAATTGAATAAAGATGTGTATCATGGGAAAATAGTTACGGAGGTTAAAAAGATGGAGAAGTTTTACCCTGCGGAAGAGTATCATCAAAACTATGAGCGTTTGCACCCAGAAAACCCTTATGTGCAAAAAGTTTCAATTCCTCGATTAAACCGGTTTAAACGCAAGTTTCCGGAATTGCTTAAAAAGGAAAAGCATTAAAAACTTTATTAAGTTAAAGTTTGTTTATATAAAAGCTCCCCAGCAACAGCGTTACTGGGGAGTTATTTTTTATAGAGTAAAGGTTATTTCTATAAAAATACTTTTAGGAGTAAATTTTCTGGTGAATGTAACTGGTTGTGTAGAACATATAGAAGAGGTAGTAGTATATTCCAATACAGAAAAAGTAGTTTTCAATTTCTCAACTAAACTAGTTCAATTGCAAATATCCAAGTTTGCTAAAAAAGAAAAGTATTAAAAACTTTATCAAGTAAAAGTTGGTTTAAATATAAAGCCTCTTAGCAGCATAGTTACTAAGAGGCTTTTATAATATGGATTGTTATAATTATTGTATTTCTACTTTAAAAGAAACTTGTACATCTGTTTCTCCACCAGCGTTGGTAATATCTCCTTCTTTTACTCCAGAAGCTCCTTTATTTGGCTCGTGTCTTAAGATAAAAACATAATTTCCACTTCCAGCTGCACCAGTTGCAACCGTAAAATTAATACCTACAGGATTTCCATTGGCATCATTATCACCAGCATAAGAGAAAGTACTAGCAATACCACCTGTTACATTATAAAAGAACTGGTGTTCATCTGCTTCTTCAGCAACTTCTTCAGTAATATTTTCAGCTGGGTCTTCTAATTCATTTAATAAGGTAATTTCTCCATTATATGTTGTGTTAGCAGCTAAAGTACCTCCTGTAACTACTGGATCGTTAGGACCATCACCATCTAAATCTTTACTTTGCAATGTAACGGTATCACCACCTCCTTGTGGAGTTAATTTAACAGTTACTGTAGTAATAACTTCTTCTTCGTTAACTGGTACTGGGTTATCATCACTAGAACAAGAAGTAATTGCTAATGCAGAAGTAAATAATATGGCTAATAATTTAATATTTTTCATTTTTAAATGTTTTTTAATAATTAATTTTTAGTTGAACTTTAAAATTTCTTCCTAAGTCGTCAGCAAAATATCGTAATCTATTTAAATAATTTCGATAAGATTTGTTTAAAATATTGTCTACATATAAATTAATGTTAACTTTTGTTTTATTTAATTTAAAATCAAATCCTGAAGAAAAGTTTAATAAATGATATGCTGCTGGAGGTGTGCTAATATCAACAAGTACATTTTGATTTAATGTAGGAATAAAGGCATTAAAGTTATTATTAGGATACTTGTTTTGTTTTGCGTTGTATTCGCTTTCGATAGAAGCATAAAAATTTTGCCAGTTTTCTTTTTTAAAAGCTAGCGAAGTTACTGTTTTAAAAGGAGGAATGTCTATTAACGGTCTGTCGTTAGATACATCAGTACCTCTTAAAAATGAACTTTTGTTTGTTAACACAAAATTATTATTAATGTTGTATTGAGTGCTGGCATCAATACCAAATAACTGTGCGTTAACTTGTTTATAAGACCAAACAGGAAAAGTACCTCTATTAGTAGTTTCTTGCCCACTTGGTTCTATGTAAATAAAATCTTTAATATGATTGTAAAAAGCTTCTAAATTTAGGTTAACCTTTTTATTAGTGTACTTGTAAGAGGCAGATAACCTATTAGAAGTTTCTGTTTTAATGCGTAAATCTCCTAATTCTATTCTAGCAGCAGAGTGGTGTAATCCATCGCTAAATAGTTCTGATGGATTTGGAGCTCTGTTTGCTAAACCATAGTTAAATATAAAAGAATTACGATCATTTGCATTATAGGTAATACCTGCAGAAGCTGATATATTATGATAAGTAAATGTTGGATTTGTTAGTAGTTGAGAACCAGATACATTTGGGTTGATTACTATATTACCAAAATCATTTTGATAATTTAAATTATCCCATCTAGATTGTTGATAGAATTTTTTAGCATCAATATGGTTAAAATCATATCTAACACCTGTTGTTATATACAGTTTGTCAAACGTTAAATTAGAAATAACATAGGCTCCAAAAGCATATTTATCATAATCTGGTATTAATCGTCTAACTTTAGTTATTGGATCTGAAAAATTTGATTGATACAAACCACTTATACCAAATTTATAAATTTGGTCTGTATTTGAATCTAAATACAAATCAGATTTAAAACTATGAGTTTTAAGTTTTAAGTCTACTGCTTGTAAGTTTTTTCTATCACCAATTCGTTTATCAAATTCTAATCTATGATTCACTTGATAATCATATTGCAACGATAGCTTACCAAAAGCTTTAAAACGTTTATAAAATTTAGTTTTAAAAATTTGATGAGTTACTTCTTGTCTTGGATTATTAATAGTATAGCTAAAATCATCAATAATAAGTGGTTGTCTACTATTTATTGCATTTACTAAATCGGTAATATTACCAAAATGAGAAGCACTTAAGATACCAACTTGATTATCTAAGTAACTATAAAATAAATCAAAACCTTTTTCAAATTTATGAAAACCAGTATTAACAGTTAATGCTTTTGAGTTAATACCTGTATTAGTAAGTTTATAGTTTGCAGCATCAAAATCACCCGATCTTTTATATGATGCTTGTCCGTTTACATACCAACCTGTTTCGTAGTTTTTATTTACATTGGTTGCTACCGAAAACAAACGACCATTGGTTTGTTGTGATACAATTGTTTTTCCAAATAAAGTGTCTTTAAGAATATTATTTTTTGGATTAAGTATAACTACACCACCAATAGCGTCACCTCCGTATTGTAAAGCATTTGCTCCTTTAATTACAGAAATTGAGTTAGCAGCATTAATATCAATATTCGGAGCATGCTCTACACCCCATTCTTGATCTTGTAATCTAACATCGTTAAAAGACACCAAAACTCTACTACCATGTAATCCATTAATTACAGGTTTAACTATGCTATTCCCTGTATTAATAGATGAGACACCAGAAATATTTTTAAGGGCATCTCCTAAAGTAGCGTCACTATTTTTTTCTAAAACATTTGATTTTAACACTGTTTCTTGTGCTGTTTTAGTTTTTAAGCCCGTAATACCTTTTATATTTACTTCATTTAGTTCTTCTTCATGATGTTCTAAGTCAATAACTAAATAAGTGTTTTTAGAAATGTTACGTTCAATAGTTTGTGACTCACAAGCTACATGTGATACTTCAACTATAATTTTACCAGAACATACATTTTTAATTGTAAACTTTCCTTCAATATTAGTAACAGCATATTTATTTTGATTTTTAATGTATACCGTAGCTCCTACAATAGGAGATTTATCGTGAAAGTCTTCAACTAAACCAGAAAATGTATATTCACATTTTTGACCATATGCTGTTGAAAAAAATACAAGCATAAGCATCAAAATGATACAATTTGATTTCATGTAAAGATTTTATATTATTATTTAAGTTTTAATTTTTATAAAACTTAAAAAGGAGGTGCTCTAGAGAGTTTTTTTATAATATAGAAAGAAGATGTAATTTCACCTAGAAAAGATGTTAATTTAAAAAAAGTTCTAGGAATTACATCAAAAATAGGAAGTATTTCTTCAGAAAATACTTGAAACTGATAATGAAGAGTAGAACAATCTATTTCTCCTTTATGAAAATGTTTATCATTTTTAGATATACATATAGTATGTTCGTGTTTTTCAAAAGCATGAACTAATTGTATAACTGAAGGTATAAGTAATACAATTATACTTAGGGAAACTATATGTTTTTTAAATATTAACATTAGTGCAAATGTATAAAAAACCCTGTTTGTTTTTGTACAAACAGGGTTTTTAACTTTTTTTTATTTTTTTGAGTTACCTCGCATTTTCATATTAAGCATTTCAACTAATAAAGAAAATGTTATTGCAAAATATAAATATCCTTTTGGAATTGCACCTACAGATTGCCCAAAAACAATCATGTTAGATAAGTGTGCTCCTTCAGTGATTAACATAAACCCAATTAAAATTAAAAAAGACAAGGCTAGCATTTGAATAGTAGGGTGCTTGTTTACAAAATTACTTATAGGAGTAGCGAATATTAGCATGATTAAT
The DNA here is from genome assembly GCF_003867075.1 of Tenacibaculum mesophilum. Lineage (NCBI taxonomy): Bacteria > Pseudomonadati > Bacteroidota > Flavobacteriia > Flavobacteriales > Flavobacteriaceae > Tenacibaculum > Tenacibaculum mesophilum. Next base: position 563,654 of record NZ_CP032544.1, read on the forward strand.
ATTGAGACAATTACGGCAATAATCATAATTATTAGCGCTCCTTGAATACCGTTGGTCATACCCACAGCAGTTAAAACTGAGTCAAAAGAAAAAACAATATCAATTAGCACTATTTGAGTAATAACATTTAGTAATGTTTTCTTCTTTTTAGAGGTGTTTGTAGCATCTTCATCTCCTTTTCCTTCCACTTTATGGTGAATCTCGCTAGTACTTTTGTATAAGAGAAATACACCTCCTGCAAATAAAATTAAACTTTGCCCTGTAACACCTACCTTTAACCAAGATAAGTCAATATTCCAAATAGGGTCTTTCATACTTATTAGATAAGAAACTCCTAATAAAAGAAGAATTCTAAAAATCATCGCTAAAAGGAGGCCTATTCTAGCAGCTTTTTTTTGTTGATTTTCAGGGAGTTTGTTGGAGGCGATAGAGATAAATATAATGTTATCAATCCCTAGTACTACTTCTAAAAAAGTAAGAGTTAGTAAAGCTATCCAAGTATCTGCTTGTAAGAAAATTTCCATAGTTTATTGCACTTTATATACAGTTCCTTTTTGTTTAAAGTTAGAGTAGCCAATACGAGCTGTAAAATTATAAGAGCTATCGGTTACTTTAGTTATTTGAACAAATATAGGATCTTTATCTAAATCAGTTTTAGGATTTTTCATTCGCAAAGTGTATGCAAAATTATTTTTCCATTTGATGTAGAGTGTATCTATGTGTTTTATCTCCTTTTCGGTAACCAAACTATCTGTAGAAATACTTACTTTTTTGGTGTACTCTTCAATTTGCAAACTATCTTTTCTTACAATAGTTGTTTTTCCATAATTGTCACCAGCAGGAATTTCAAAGGTTCCATGAACAAAACGTGTTGGATTTCCTTTTTTCTTTGGAGAACATGATGTTACTATTAACATGTAAGAAAACAGAAATGCTTTAAATAGGAATAAAAAGTTAGCTTTTTTCACTTTCTGGATTATTTAGTTTTTGATAAATTATTTTATAAATTTCTTCTACAGATTGATTACCATCTACCTCAATAGTTGTTACTCCTTTTTCTTTGACGAAATTAATAGCCTGTGTAGTAAGATTAACAAATTCATCAATTCTAGTTAAAACTGTGTTCTGATCTGCATCATCTTTTCTGTCCTCTTCAATAGCTCTTATTTTAGCTCTTTCCAACAAAACATCTTTAGGAACTTTTAAATAAATAACTAAATCTATAGCATTTTTATCCTTTTCTAAAAAATTGATTAAATGTTTAGCTTGTTCAATATTTCTAGGGTAGCCATCAAAAAGAAAATTGTTTTTATCATTTTGATTGGTGTAAAATTTCTCTACTATTTCCATAACTAAATCGTCTGGAGCAAGTAGACCTTTACTACTGTATTCTTCAGCTTCTAAGCCTAAAACACTTTTTTTAGCTTTTTCTTTTCTTAACACATTCCCGGTAGAAAGATGTGTTAAGTTAAAATCATTTATTATTTTTTTAGATTGGGTTCCTTTACCAGCTAAAGGAGGCCCAAAAATTATAATATTCATAGGTTATATACCTGTGTAATTAGATGGTGTAATTTGTTTTAATTCATTCTTAATCGCATCAGAAACCTCTAAAGTATCAATGAAGTTAGCGATAGAATCTTTGTTTATTTTTTCGTTCGTACGAGTTAATCCTTTTAAAGCTTCGTATGGATTAGGATAGGCTTCACGACGTAAAATAGTTTGAATAGCCTCAGCAACTACTGCCCAGTTATTTTCTAAATCTTCTGCAAACTTAGCCTCGTTTAATAATAACTTGTTCAATCCTTTTAACGTAGAAGCAAAACCGATTAACGTATGCCCAAAAGGAACTCCAACGTTACGTAATACCGTACTATCAGTTAAATCACGTTGTAATCTTGAAACGGGTAACTTAGCAGATAAATGCTCAAAAATAGCGTTTGCAATTCCTAAATTTCCTTCTGAGTTTTCAAAATCAATAGGATTTACTTTGTGTGGCATTGCAGATGAACCTACTTCACCTTTTTTAATTTTTTGTTTGAAGTAGTCGTTAGAAACGTAGGTCCAAACATCTCGATCTAAATCAATTAAAATCGTATTTACACGTTTCAATCCGTCGTATAAAGCTGCCATGTGGTCGTAGTGTTCAATTTGCGTAGTAGGGAAGGAGTGGTGCAATCCTAAAACCTCCTCAACGAAATGAGTTCCGAAGTTTTTCCAGTCGATATCTGGATAGGCTACTTTGTGTGCATTGTAATTACCTGTAGCTCCACCAAACTTCGCAGCATGTGGTGTATGTTGTATGTGAATAACCTGATTGTTAATACGCTCTACAAACACAAAAAACTCTTTTCCTAAACGGGTAGGAGAGGCTGGTTGCCCGTGAGTTCTTGCTAACATTGATACGTTTTCCCATTCTTCAGATAAATCAGCTAATTTGCAAACTAAGGTATCTAAAGTTGGATAGTATACTTCATCCATTGCATCTTTAATAGATAAAGGAATAGCGGTATTGTTAATATCTTGAGACGTTAATCCGAAGTGGATAAACTCTTTATATTTCTGTAAGTTTAAGGCGTCAAACTTTTCCTTAATAAAGTACTCAACAGCTTTTACATCGTGATTGGTAACGCTTTCAATTTCTTTGATTTTTATCGCATCTTCTGCAGAAAAATCTTCATAAATTTTACGTAAATCAGCGTATAACTCTTTATTGAAATCGGCTAACTGAGGTAATGGAATTTCACATAAAGCAATGAAATATTCAATTTCTACTTTTACACGATATTTTATTAAAGCTTCTTCTGAAAAAAAGTTCGCTAAGCTTGCTACTTTGTTACGGTATCTACCATCAATAGGAGAGATGGCGTTTAATTCTGTTAAGTTCATGTTTTGTTGTTGTGTTGAAAGGCACAAAAATAGAAAATACTTCCCTTTTTTTAGAGTTTAATTAAAGGAATTTTAGTACTTAAAGTTGAGTTTCTTTTATTGCTTGGACTTTAAAACTTTTGGAATCAAATTTATTGTCTTTCATATCCATAAATCTATTGTTTTTTTATAATTAACAACACACTTTATTGAATAGTTTCTAAAGAGCGTAGAGAACTCTATGATAGAATAGTAGCTATAGGTAAGGGTAAAAAACTAGCTTTAATAGCGCTGTGTAATAAGTTAACTTGTTTTTTACCTCAGTTCTTTGTTACCTGCAGGCTGTTGTTTTAATCAATTCACTTAATAATTTATATTCATCACTGTCAAGTAAATTTATCTCCTTTGATGTTGCACTTTTTATAATTACATCTGCCATTCCAATTGTTTCTATCATTGGAATAATTTTCGAACTGTAATTATTATAAAATCTAACAATATCTGCTTTACAACAAGGAATTTTATAACCATTTTGTGAGCTAGTTATTAATATTTTGTTCTGTCTTAATTTTCCTGTTATTTCTTTACTAAAGATTCGTTTAGTAATGCTATTGTCTCTAATATTTATTCTATTAATTATTTCATCTGAATAAATATATTCGAAAGGATTCTTTTTAAATCTGTAAATTAAATACTTAAGTCAAGTTAATTGGTTTTTTATTTCAGTGTTTGTAGTGTCTTCATTTTCACTTAAAAATTGAATTATTCTTGAAAATATAAAAACAACTAATTTTTTATTATATTTTTCTTCTTCTTTTTTAATTTCTTTATAAAATTTAGGCGGTGTTTCAGGCCATTCTCTTAAATGAAGAATATGTTTGTCTAGAATATTTAATATTTCAGGACTCTGTGAATTAATTTTATCAGGTTCATAACATTTTGCAATACTTCCAGCTACGAAATCAGCTAGTTGGATTAAAGGCTCATCTTTACTGTCACAAAACCTAAATTCAGGATTCCTGAAAAATTCAGTTTGACGATGATTTTCTTTAACATACTTTATAAAACCATTCATAAATTTTTCACTACCATGCTGGTCAGATATCAATTCAAGATGTGGGTAATAGTCGTATAATTCTTTGTCTAATAGGTTATTTGTGTATTTGTAAAAGCTATCTCTAAATTGTAATCCACTGTCTTCGTAAATTTTCCTTTTATCAACGATGACACTATAAATTCTAAAATTTAGTTTTATAATTTCTTTTAAAAATTTAATTCTTTTATCTCCTTTTTGAAAAGCTTTTGCATTTGATTTAATTTCAGGTGCTTGAGTGAAATCTTTGTGGATTTTCAAAAATTGATTTCTTACATTGTCAACTAATGATTCATCTATTATGATTGCACTAACAATAAAAAAAGTAGAAACTCCTTCTTTTTCAAAATGAATGCTTTTATCTCCGGATTCATCAATATATCCTATTTTCTTTTTCGTCGTTGTTAGAAGCTTGCAGGTAACGGTCTTGTGTATGGAACGTAGCGTGTAAAAAGACACTAACTTTTCGTTTAAACACAGAGCCGAATTTTTATATTTTGTTTTTAATTCTCTCTTTTTAAAAAGCCAAATGAAAAATTTGGCGGACTTTTATAAATATACATAAACCTTTCGGTTAAACACTTATTAGCTATGTTTTATACACCGTGTTGACAACAGTAATTTTTTCATTTTCTTTTTTTCAAGTGTCCAAAATAATTAATTCTTTTATTTACGTTATTTTTTTCGAAATCAGGATCGTCAAAATTTTGTTCAAGACCTTTATCAACTAATTCTTTATGTAGTTTTTGATTATACTTGTCAATTTTTTCATTTTCTCTTTCAGTTTTTTCTACGTCAGAATATACAGTTCTCCCAAATTGACCTTTATAGTTTTTCATATCTATAATTTCTCCATTTGATTTAATTAATTTATGCCAAGATTCATAATCACTTGAAGATAAAAACTCTAAAAAAGGTTCGTTAGACTCATTTAGCTTAAAGATAAACCTTGAAGAATATCCACTTCTCATTCCGTCAGTCCAGAATTCAATTTCGGTTATTTTATCAAAGTCTATTTTATTAGGAAGAGATATTTTTCCATAATTAGCTTTTTTGAAAGCTTTTTGAAAAATTTTCAACTGTTCTTCTGAGATTGTCATTTTTTATTGTTGCCAACTTATTATATACCAAACTTTAGTTGTTTTATCCCGTTAAAAACATAGGATATCATAAAGTTTATGATTTTTTTATACACTGTCAAATATATTAAAACCAATACTTTATTAAAAGTAAAGTTATTAACGAGTTATTGTTGTTTATTAATTATAAAAATCGGGTTATTCTTACAATTCTTGCGAGCCTAATACAGAGTATTTATAAACTCTTAAGGAAACCCATAATCGTAACTATTTAGATACTAAAAGTAGTTTTAGTTGTTGTTAACAATCTCTGATATCTTGATTTAGAAAATCAAAAACCAAGTTGACACACTTTATTGAATACTACCCAACGAAACTATCAGCGAACTTCGCTGGCCTTTTCTCAACGCAACAAAGCTATCAGCGAGCTTCGCTGAACTTTCCTCAACACAACGAAACCATCAGCGAGTTTCGTTGATCTTTCTTTACAGATGTATAAGTACACTAAAGCGTTTAGAGAATTATGTAAACGAATTGTGGCTAAATGTAAGAGTAAAAAGCGGTTTACCTCATTATGCGAATTATAAAAGTGTTTTTGGTATAAAGTTTTAAAAAAATTACTTGTTTTTACCTCAGCTCTCAGTAGTGTAAAAGTATTTTATGTTCCAGATTGTATTAAATAAGGCAGAGCTTTTAATCATTACCTTTTAAGCATTAGATATGTGTTTTTACTAAAGATAAAAAAGGCAGATTACCATTGTTAGTGTCAAATATTACCTATTTAAATCAAAGTTTCTTACTCTCTGAGGTTGTTTTGAAAATCTAATAGGTAAGTTGTCAAAATAAAGGAAACCTTTTCAAGGTATATGCAGAATCGACTGATTTAAGTTTTTTTCTCTTCTAACGTAAGTTTTTAGACTTTTATATCTAACTTTTAATTTTTTATAAAAAAATTGTAATGAAGAAACTAAAGTAACGACTAAGCCGCTTTAACTTAAATGAATCATTATGAAAAAAAGAATAACACTTGTTATTTTACTATTACAAACAATAATTTTTGTAGCTCAAGAGAAAGACTTTACGTCTTCGATAGAAAAAGCGCATCATAAAAAAGCTTTTATGAATCAAAAGTATTTAAAGTATGATATAGACATAACTTTTGGTGGAAAAAATCGCTTAACAGGAACAATAACACAAGAACCAGGTGGAGGTAAAATAAAGATAGAGAAAAATAATGGAGAAATAATACTTTTTGACGGAAAAGAAGTGTATTCAGTTGGAATAAAAGAGAAAGATTTAGCAGCAGCAAGGTTTGATATTTTTACATGGTCATATTTTTTAGGGTTACCTTATAAACTAAACGACGATGGAACTATTTGGTCTAATTTTGAAGAAAATAAATGGGGAACTAAAAACTTTGATACAGGTAAACTAACCTTTGCTTCTGGAACAGGTGATGCACCAGACGACTGGTATGTAATTTATAAAAATCCTAGTACAAACTTTTTAGAAGGAGCGGCGTATATTGTTACTTTTGGTAAAGGAAAGGAAAAAGCAGAAAAAGAACCGCATGCTATTAAGTATAACAATATCGAATTAGTTAATTCAATTCCTTTTGCAACTAATTGGACTTTTCATATGTGGTCATTAAAAAACGGATATGAAGAAGAGATAGGAGAGGTTAAGTTATCAAACATAAAGTTTATTGAAGAAGCAGAATTTGTTATACCTACAAAGGCTAAATTAGTTAAACCTTTATAAAGGTTTAAATTTATAATGAAGTAAAAAGCTGTTATTTTAAAAATAACAGCTTTTTTATTTCTCTACATTTCTTCACTACAAGTGTACTCTTGTGTACAAGCAAAATATTGATGACAATAAATAGGACCTGTAACGCTTCCTGAGCAGTCACATCCACATTTATTAAGATCAATAGCAGCACCACCTGTTAAGTTCTTTTGTTGGTTCTTTGAAAGAACGGTAACTCCTGAAATGTTTAAAAAATTCTGTTTCATAATGAGGGACTTTTTATGTTATAAATTAATTAATAAAAATTTCTTAAATATATAGTTTTGAAATCTTTGAACAAAATATAAATATATTTTTTTTTGAACTTTATACTATGGTTTTCTTTGAGAAGTTATGTTGCAATGTCATTATGACACATTTCTTTTATTGGCAATATTATTGTTAATCAAAAAGTGTTAAATACATGAAACGATTTACAATGAGTAAAGATCAATATACAAAAGAAGACGAAATTAACGACGCTATTAAAAATGGCGACTTAGGAGAGAATCAAGAAGAAACTCAAGAAAATAAAGAGGTTGAAGCTAAAGAAGAGCCAACGGCAGAAGAATTAATTCAAGCAGAGAAAGATAAATATTTGCGTTTATTTGCAGAGTTTGAAAACTATAAAAAACGTACTTCAAAAGAACGTATTGAACTTTTTAAAACTGCAAGTCAAGAATTAATGACAGCTTTACTGCCAATTATGGATGATTTTGATAGAGGTTTGGCAGAAATTAAAAAAACAGAAGACTCTGAGTTATTAAAAGGTATGGAACTTATTAATAATAAGTTTAAAAACACCTTAACTCAAAAAGGGTTAACTGAAATAGAAGTAAAACCAGGAGATGATTTTGATGCAGAAGTTCATGATGCAATAACACAAATACCAGCACCTTCAGATGAATTAAAAGGAAAAATTATAGATTGTGTGGAGAAAGGATATAAGCTAGGAGATAAAATTATTCGTCACCCTAAAGTAGTAATGGGGCAAGCGTAAAACAATCATCATTAATACAACTATTGGTCACTAACGATACTTACTTACTAATAGTTGAACATTGAAAGTTATGGCAAAACAAGATTATTACGAAATATTAGGATTATCAAAATCAGCATCAAAAGCTGAAATTAAAAAGGCATATCGTAAGATGGCTATTAAATACCATCCAGATAAAAACCCTGATGATAAAGAAGCTGAAGAAAAATTCAAACTAGCCGCAGAAGCTTATGAGGTGTTAAGTGACGACAACAAAAAAGCTCGTTACGATCAGTACGGTCATGCTGCTTTTGAAGGAGGTCATGGAGGCTTCGGTGGTGGAGGTATGAATATGGATGATATATTTAGCCAATTTGGAGATATTTTCGGAGGAGCATTCGGAGGAGGTTTCGGTGGTTTTGGTGGTGGAGGTCACCGTCAAGCACGAGTTAAAGGTAGTAACTTACGTATCCGTGTAAAGTTAACACTAGAAGAAATTGCCAAAGGTGTAGAAAAGAAGGTAAAAGTTCGTAGGAAAGTTCAAGCAGACGGAGTAACCTATAAAACATGTTCAACATGTAATGGTAGCGGACAACAAATGCGTGTTACCAATACTATTTTAGGCAGAATGCAAACAGCTACTACTTGTAGTACCTGTCATGGAGCAGGAGAGATGCTAGACAAAAAACCAAGTGGAGCAGATGCACAAGGAATGGTAGTAAAAGAAGAAACCGTTTCTATCAATATTCCAGAGGGTGTTACAGAAGGTGTACAATTAAAAGTAGGAGGTAAAGGAAATGAAGCTCCAGGTAAAAACTCAATTCCAGGAGATTTATTAGTGTTAATTGAAGAAGTACCACACGAAAATTTAAAGCGTGAAGGTAGTAATATTCACTACGATTTATATATTAATTTTTCAGAAGCAGTTTTAGGAGTATCAAAAGAAATAGAAACTGTTACAGGAAAAGTAAAGATTAAGATAGAACCAGGAACGCAATCAGGTAAGATTTTACGTTTAAAAGGAAAAGGATTACCAAGTATTGAGCGTTATGGTAATGGAGATTTCTTAATTCATATAAATGTATGGACTCCACAAGAACTAACGAAAGATCAACGTAAGTTTTTTGAGGAAATGCAAGAAGATGAGAACTTTAGCCCAAACCCTCAGAAATCAGACAAATCTTTCTTTGAAAAGGTTAAAGACATGTTTTCTTAAAAAAATCATAAAAAAGATAATTTTTTTAAATAAAATTTTTTTTAAACGAAAAACAGTTATATATTTGCAGTGTCTAGGAGACGTTCTAGACACTTTTTCTTTTTCATAGCAATTTTCCCACTCAATTCTTTTGAGTGGGTTTTTTTATGAATAGAGGTGTGAACTTTTATTTGATAATAACAATATAATAGCAGACCTATCTTATCGACTTATATGAATATAAGTAGGAAAGTCTGGACACCATAGAGTAGCATAGCGGATAACATCCGTCCGGTGTAAACCGAGGACAAGTGCAACAGAAAGAATGTACAGGTAATGCTGTAGTGAAACCAGGTAAACTCTATGCGGTGCAATGCCATGTACATTAGAGCTTGAGCGCTACTCGCGCGATTCTAAGGGGTAGGCAGATTGATTCTGAGAGTAATTTCAGAACTAGATAAATGATAAGAACCTTATTTTTTAAGGGACAGAATCCAGCTTATGGGTCTGCTTTTTTTCCTATTTAGAATCATTATAGCATTTTTTTTAATACACTTAAAAATAGTGAATTATCAATTTGATAATTATTACGTGTTTTTATACTTGTTTTTTTGATATATTTTTAAAAATAGGTCTTTCTAATTAAATTAATTTGCTTTTTTGACTGTTTTGTTGTTTATTTTTAAAATTGAGGTTAAAATATTACTTTTGCTAAGCAAAAATTAACAGGATAAAGCTGTAAAAGAACGGTTTTAATACGTAATAACTTTTACTATTTCCTTCTAAATATTTAAAAACAAAACTTTTTATGAACACATACTCAGATTACCTAAAGGAGATTGAAGTAAGAAAAGGTCAAGGTCTTCACCCTAAACCTATCGATGGAAGTGAATTGTTAACTGAAATCATCTCACAAATTAAAGATGTAAACAATCCTCACAGAAAAGACTCTCTTAATTTCTTTATCTATAATGTTTTACCGGGTACAACAAGTGCTGCAGGCGTAAAAGCAAACTTTTTAAAAGAAATTATTCTAGGTGAATCTGTAGTAGAAGAGATAACTCCTGCTTTTGCTTTTGAACAATTAGGACACATGAAAGGTGGTCCATCTGTTGAAGTGTTATTAGATTTAGCACTTGGAAATAATGCTGATATTGCCGTTGAAGCAGCGAAAGTATTAAAAACTCAAGTTTTCTTATATGAAGCAGATACAGAAAGATTAGAAAAAGCATATAAAGATGGCAATGTAATAGCTAAAGAATTAATAGAAAGTTATGCTAAGGCAGAATTCTTTACTAAGTTACCAGAAGTAGAAGAAGAAATAAAAGTAGTAACTTTTGTTGCAGGTGTAGGTGATATTTCTACCGATTTATTATCTCCTGGAGCAGACGCTCACTCTAGATCTGATCGTGAGTTACACGGACAATCTATTTTTGAGCATGATAAAGAAATGCAACAGCAATTATTAGCATTAAAAGAACAACACCCAGATAAGCGTGTAATGTTAATTGCAGAGAAAGGAACTATGGGAGTTGGATCTTCTCGTATGTCTGGAGTAAATAATGTGGCATTATGGACAGGTGTTCCTTCTTCTCCATACGTACCATTTATCAATATTGCGCCAGTAATTGCCGGTACTAATGGTATAGCACCTATTTTCTTAACCACAGTTGGAGTAACTGGAGGAATTGGAATCGATTTAAAAAACTGGGTAAAACAAAAAGATGAAAACGGTAATACAGTTGTAGATAAAGATGGAGAACCAATTTTAAAAGAGATGTATTCTGTTAAAACTGGAACTGTTTTAACAATCAATACAAAAGAGAAAAAATTATATAACGGAGATCAAGAGTTAAAAGATATTTCTACTGCTTTAACTCCTCAAAAGATGGAGTTTATTAAGGCTGGAGGATCTTATGCTGTAGTTTTCGGTAAAAAATTACAAACTTTTGCCTGTAAAGCTTTAGGTATTGATATTCCTCAAGTATATGCAGCATCAAAAGAAATCTCTATTGAAAACCAAGGTTTAACAGCTGTTGAGAAAATTTTCAATAAAAATGCTGTTGGAACTACACCAGGTAAGACATTACATGCAGGTTCTAACGTTCGTGTAGAAGTAAACATTGTAGGGTCTCAAGATACTACAGGTTTAATGACGTCTCAAGAATTAGAGATGATGGCAGCTACGGTAATTTCACCAATTGTAGATGCTGGTTACCAATCGGGGTGTCACACAGCTTCTGTTTGGGATGATAAGTCAAAAGCGAATATTCCTCGTTTAATGAAATTTATGAACGACTTCGGTTTAATTACTGGGCGTGATCCAAAAGGTCAATATCATGCAATGACAGATGTAATTCATAAAGTATTAAATGATATTACTGTTGATGATTGGGATATTATTATTGGTGGAGATTCTCACACTCGTATGTCTAAAGGAGTTGCTTTTGGTGCCGATTCAGGTACAGTAGCATTGGCTTTAGCAACAGGAGAGGCAACTATGCCAATTCCAGAGTCAGTTAAAGTAACCTTCAAAGGAAATATGAGAAGCTTCATGGATTTCCGTGACGTGGTACACGCTACGCAACAACAAATGTTAAAGCAATTTGATGGCGAAAACGTATTCCAAGGGCGTGTTATTGAGGTACACATTGGTACCTTAACTTCAGATCAAGCCTTTACATTTACAGACTGGACTGCTGAGATGAAGGCAAAAGCTTCTATCTGTATTTCAGAAGAAGAAACGTTAATTGAATCTTTAGAAATTGCAAGAGATCGTATCCAAATCATGATTGATAAAGGTATGGATAACGAAAAGCAAATGTTACAAGGTTTAGTTGATAAAGCCAATAACAGAATTCAAGAGCTTAAAACTGGTACAAAACCAGCTTTAAAACCAGATGCTGATGCGAATTATTACGCAGAAGTAGTTATTGATTTAGATGAAATTGCTGAACCAATGATTGCAGACCCTGATGTAAATAATGAAGATGTTTCTAAACGTTACACACATGATACTATTCGTCCATTATCTTTTTATGGAGGAACTAAAAAAGTAGATTTAGGTTTCGTAGGATCTTGTATGGTACACAAAGGAGATATGAAAATTTTAGCTCAAATGTTAAAAAATATTGAATCTCAACAAGGAGAAGTAAAATTTAACGCTCCGTTAGTAGTAGCACCTCCAACCTATAACATTGTTGATGAATTAAAAGCAGAGGGTGATTGGGAAGTGTTACAGAAGTACTCAGGTTTTGAATTTGATGATAATGCTCCAAAAGGGTTAGCACGTACAAAGTATGAAAACATGCTATATTTAGAGCGCCCAGGTTGTAACTTATGTATGGGTAACCAAGAAAAAGCAGAACCAGGAGATACGGTAATGGCAACATCTACACGTTTATTCCAAGGAAGAGTTGTAAAAGATTCAGGAGAGAAAAAAGGAGAATCACTATTATCTTCAACACCAGTTGTTGTTTTGTCTACTATCTTAGGAAGAACTCCAACTATGGAAGAGTACGAAAAAGCAGTTGATGGTATTGTTTTAACTAAGTTTAAGCCATCTCAAAAGCAGTTAGTAGTATAATTTATTTATTAAATAAAGTAACTAAAAGCTCAAGTATAATACTTGAGCTTTTTTTATACTGTTAACTACATATAAAATTAGAAAATCTATTATAGATAATAACTATTTAAACTCATTATAATTATATAGTAGCTTCATTTCTATACTATTTTTTTTTGGTAAATTCGTAGGATAACAAAAATTAATAAATATGGCTTTTGATATAGAAATGATAAAAGAGGTATACAGTAAAGTAGTAGAACGAGTAGATACTGCAAGAAAAATTACTGGAAAACCCTTAACATTAGCAGAGAAAATTTTATACACACATCTTTGGGATGGAACACCAACGAAAGCTTTCGAAAGAGGAAAGGATTATGTTGATTTTGCTCCAGATCGTATCGCTTGTCAAGATGCAACAGCACAAATGGCATTGTTACAGTTTATGCAAGCAGGAAAAGATAAAGTAGCTGTACCAACAACGGTGCATTGCGATCATTTAATTCAGGCAAAAGTAGGTGCTTCAACAGATTTGCAAACAGCATTAAATAACTCAAATGAAGTTTTTAATTTTTTAGAGTCAGTTTCTAATAAATATGGAATTGGTTTCTGGAAACCAGGAGCGGGAATTATTCACCAAGTAGTCTTGGAAAACTACGCTTTTCCGGGAGGAATGATGATTGGAACGGATTCTCACACAGTAAATGCTGGAGGTTTAGGAATGGTAGCCATTGGTGTTGGAGGTGCAGATGCTGTAGATGTTATGGCAGGAATGCCTTGGGAATTAAAATTTCCTAAGCTGATAGGTGTAAAGTTAACAGGTAAATTATCTGGATGGACAGCACCAAAAGATGTTATTTTAAAAGTTGCAGAAATTTTAACAGTTAAAGGAGGAACAGGTGCTATTGTAGAGTATTTTGGACCTGGTGCAACAGCAATGTCGTGTACAGGAAAAGGAACTATTTGTAATATGGGGGCAGAAATTGGAGCAACAACCTCTACTTTTGGTTACGATGAATCTATGGAGCGTTATTTACGAGCAACAGATAGAAGTGATGTAGCAGATGCAGCAAATGAAATAAAAGAATACTTAACGGCAGATGCTGAAGTATATGCAAACCCTGAACAATATTTTGACCAGGTAATTGAAATTAATCTATCAGAATTAGGCCCATTATTAAACGGACCTTTTACGCCAGATTTATCTACTCCAGTAGGAAAGGAAATGACAGAGAAAGCTCAAGCAAACGATTGGCCATTGCAGGTAGAATGGGGATTGATAGGTTCTTGTACAAACTCTTCTTATGAAGATCTATCGCGTGCGGCTTCTATTGCACAACAAGCAATAGATAAAGGATTGAAAACAAAAGCAGAGTTTGGTATAAACCCAGGGTCTGAGCAAGTACGTTATACTGCTGAAAGAGATGGTATCTTACAAGTTTTTGAAAACTTAGATGCAAAAATATTTACTAACGCGTGCGGACCATGTATTGGTCAGTGGGGACGTTATGAAGACCCGAAGAATGCTCCTAAAAATTCAATAGTACACTCATTTAATAGAAACTTTGCAAAGCGCGCCGATGGTAATCCAAATACACATGCCTTTGTTGCTTCTCCAGAATTAACCGCAGCCATTGCTATTGCAGGTCGTTTAGATTTTAATCCATTAACAGATAAGTTAATTAATGAAGATGGAGAAGAAGTGATGTTAGACGAACCTACAGGTTGGGAATTACCACCAAAAGGATTTGAAGTTGACGATAATGGATATTTAGCTCCAGAAGAAGATGGTAGTGATGTTGAAGTTGTAGTAGATCCAAATTCTGAACGATTAGAATTGTTAACTCCATTTACACCAATTGGAGATGAAATAAAAGGAGCTAAATTATTAATTAAAGCTCACGGTAAATGTACTACAGATCATATTTCTATGGCAGGACCATGGTTACGTTATCGTGGTCATTTAGATAATATTTCCAATAACTGTTTAATAGGGGCTGTAAATGCCTTTAATATGCAAACTAACTTTGTAAAAAGTCAGTTAACAGGTGAATATGATGCAGTACCAAAAACACAAAGAGCGTATAAAGCGAAAGGAATTCCAACTATAGTTGTAGGTGATCATAATTATGGAGAAGGATCTTCTCGTGAGCATGCAGCTATGGAGCCTCGTCATTTAGGTGTAGTAGCAGTTTTAGTAAAGTCTTTTGCTCGTATTCATGAAACAAATCTAAAAAAACAAGGAATGTTAGGGTTAACATTTGACAACGAAAATGACTATGATTTAATTCAAGAAGATGACACGTTCAACTTTTTAGATTTAAACGAATTTGCTCCAGACAAACCATTAACAATAGAAGTTGTTCATGCAGACGGTTCAAAAGATATTATTATTACAAACCATACATATAATAAAGGGCAAATAGAGTGGTTTAAAGAAGGTTCAGCTTTAAACTTAATAAAAAAGCAAAACGCTTAAAAAGCTACTCGCAAAATAGAGGTAAAAAAAGCTCTGGAAAACTCCAGAGCTTTTTTTGTAATGTATTTTTAGCTTTTTCGACTTAAAATTTAAAAGTAAAAACTATGAGTGCACTTTGGTATTTTGAAGATGTTAACTTATTTAAAATATTATGCCCACATAAATATCCTGCCTATAAAGAAACACATACTTTAAGTCTTTATAAAAAGAAAGACTATATCTATTTTGAAGAAGATGTCGCAAATAAAATTTATTTAATAGATAAAGGAAAGGTTAAACTAGGTTATTATACAGAAGAAGGAGAAGAAGTAATTAAGGCTATTTTAACCAAAGGAGAAATATTTGGAGAAAAAGCTATTTTGGGTATTGAAAAACGAAATGAATTTGCTCAATCTATAGATAATACAACAGAAATTTGTCCAGTATCACGAGAAACTATGTATTCTTTGATGAGAGATAATATACCTGTAAGTTTTAAGATTTATAAATTTATTGGTTTGAGAATAAAAAAGTTAGAAAGAAGGCTTCAGTTATTATTCTTTAAAGACACACGTACTCGCTTATTAGAGTTTTTTAAAGAGTTGTGTGAAGAATATGGACATGAATGTGAAAAAACTGGAGATCAAGTAATAGAACACCCATATACACAAAAAGATATAGCAACACTTATAGGTACTTCAAGGCCAACTTTAAACACCTTAATGAACGAGTTAAAAGAAGAAAAAATTATTAATTTTAATAGAAAGGAGATACGACTACTTAAAAAAATAGCGTAAGTGTAAGCTAGCTAACATTTTATTAGAAAAACTGCAAGTAACTTTGTTTTTGTATAAACTCAAAATTACAAAAACAATGAAAAAAATACTTTTAACAATAGCAGCAGTAAGTGCGTTAACTTTTGTTGCCTGTAATGATGATGACGATAATACACCAAAAACATCAAACTTAAGTTTAAATGTTAATGGTCTAGAGAATTTAGGAACTGATTATGTGTATGAAGGTTGGATAATTGTAGGAGGAGCTCCTGTATCAACAGGAACTTTTAATGTAAATGATTCAGGAGAATTGTCTGAAAGCTCTTTTGTAGTTGATTCTGACATGCTATCAGCAGCAACTACATTTGTTTTAACCATTGAACCAGCAAACGACCCAGATCCAGCACCAGCAAATACTAAAGTGCTAGCAGGAGATTTTTCAGGAAATTCAGCAGGAATATCATCTACAGGAATTGTAGGAGACTTTTCAACTTCAACAGGTAAATACATTTTAGCTACCCCAACTGATGGAATGATGAATAATGAAAGAAGTGGTATTTGGTTTTTAGACTTAACAGGAGGGAGTCCTGCAACAGGACTTTCTTTACCAACTTTACCTGAGGGCTGGAAATATGAAGGTTGGGTAGTTATTAATGGTACGCCAATTAGTACAGGAACTTTTACAGATGTAGCAATGGCAGATGATAATGCAACAACAACACCATTTAAAGGTAATGAAAATAATGGACCAGGATACCCGGGAGAAGATTTTATACAAAATGCTCCAGATGGATTTATTTTTCCAACAGATTTAAGAGGAACAACAGCTGTTATTTCTGTTGAACCCTATCCAGATAACAGTCCAGCTCCATTTACATTAAAACCTTTAGCACATGGAGTACCAGCAGATGCAGAAGATCATGTAACATTTGATATGGAAGCAGGGCCTGTTAGAGAAATTAGAGGAACAGTAACACGATAGAATAATTTGTGTAATTTACATATGTAAGAGTAATCAATTATCTTTGATTACTCTTTTTTATATATAAAACTATTTATGACAGATTTTTTTAAGAATATATCTCAAAAACCATTGCATGTAATTAATGCTAACATATCTTTTAATGAGTACATTCCAATTTCAATAGCTGCATCTAACAAAGAGTTAACTTTTGACGTTTCTTCATCAAAAGAATGGGAAGCATATTTAGAAAACTACTTTTTTAAACATAAAAAAACAGTTGCTTTTGGAGGATATTTAGAAGTAAGAGATATTTATAATAGAAGTGAACATTTTAATAAATTATCAGAAGAAAATCAACGAAATATTCATTTGGGAATTGATTTGTGGTGTGATGCAGGTACAGATATTTTAGCAGTATTAGATGGAGAAATTCATAGTTTTAAAAACAATGTAAACTATGGAGATTATGGACCAACAATTATAATCAAACATTCAATAGAAGGAAATGAATTTTATTCATTGTATGGTCATTTATCCTTAGAATCTTTAAAAGACATATCAGTAGGTAAAAAAGTTAAACAAGGAGAGAAAATTGGAACTTTAGGAGATAGTTCTGTAAATGGAGATTATGCTCCGCATTTACACTTTCAGTTAATAATAGATATTGAAGATTATTATGGAGATTACCCAGGAGTGTCTTCAAAAAAGACGTTGGATTTTTACAAGCAAAATTGCCCTAATCCTAATTTATTATTAAAATTGCCCCATGAAACCCTCATAGATGGATTAAGCAAAACAATATAATCGCCCTAAGTAAAGAGAATGAATAAAAGTTAGGGTCAGTTAATTATTAAAATTTGAATTTTTGAAATATAGACAACTTACAAAGGAGCAGTTTGAAGGACTACACGAAGAGTTCGCACGTTTTTTAGCATCACAAAACATTGATAAAAAAGAATGGGATGAATTAAAAAAAGAGAAACCACATGTGGCAGAAGATGAAATGAATGTATTTAGCGATGTTGTTTGGGATGATGTATTAACCAAAACAGAGTACTTAGAACATTTTTCTCCAAATTTAGTAAACCTATTTAAATGCGAAGAAAAAGAAATGCATCGCATTGTGATAAAAATTGATAAAGAGGTTAATGTTTTAGAGCAAGAAGGATTTGAATGGCTATTAAAAAATCCAAATGATGAAGCAATTGAGTTTTTAAGAGGCTCAAAAGCATATCAAGAAGAAAGAAATGCTGAAATTTTTGACTTAATTGAGAAAGGAAGTACTATTTCTAAAGGAGAACTGTACGAGTATTTTGATCGATTAACATCAAATTCATAAAGCCTTATTAAGTATTGTAATTAACTTATCAGTACCAGAACTAGCAACGTCTTCAATAATAGTTAAGTTATTGAAGGCGTTTTTATTTACAGCAGGTTTAGGATCTATAAAATAAATTGGTGTGTTATGCGGTACATAATTAACCAAACTAGCCGCAGGATATACTTGCATAGAAGTCCCTATAATTACTAAAATATCAGCTTGTAAAGTAATTTCAGCAGCTTTTTCCAATAATGGAACATCTTCACCAAACCAAACAATATGTGGGCGTAATTGAGCTTTTTCTTCACAAACATCTCCTAAAGCAATATCCTTTTTCCAAGGATATACTAAGTTTTCATTTTGGGTACTACGTACTTTTAATAGTTCACCGTGTAAGTGAATCACATCAGAACTACCTGCCCGTTCGTGTAAATCATCTACGTTTTGCGTAATAATATCAACTTCAAAATTATTTTCTAAAGAAACTAGATTATGATGTGCTTTATTAGGAGAAACTTCTAAAAGTTGCCTTCTACGCTGGTTATAAAAATCTAACACTAACTCAGGGTTAGCACGAAACCCTTCAGGTGAAGCCACCTCATAAATATCATGTCCTTCCCATAAACCATCAGCATCCCTGAAAGTTTTAATACCGCTTTCAGCACTAATACCAGCACCTGTTAATACAACCAATCGTTTTTTCATAAATATAAATTTTGTTGCAAGTTTAAGAAAATAAATACAGGGCTATCGCTCTGCGCTTAAAAATAGGAAAAATTACTATGTTTGTTGTATGATTGATGAAGAATTATTAGCCTATTTAGAAGGCTACATTACTGAGAAAAGAAAAGAAACCTTTTATAAGGTTTTAAATGAACGCACACGTCATTTCACGGTAGTGTTAGAAGATATTTACCAACCACACAATGCCAGTGCGGTGGTGAGAAGTTGCGATATTTTTGGAGTACAAGATGTGTATGCAATTGAAAATAAGTTTACGAACAAGGTTTCAAGACATGTAGCAAAAGGAAGCCAGAAATGGTTAGACATCCACCGATATAAAGAAGATGGAGACAATACCAAAGCTTGTTTAGAAGATTTACGAGCAAAAGGATACCAAATTATAGGAACCACTCCACATACTGATTCGTGTATTTTACCCGATTTTGATGTGACAAAAAAATCTGCATTTGTTTTTGGAGCTGAAAAAGATGGGATTTCAGATTATATCAAACAAGAAGCGGATGGGTTTTTAAAAATACCAATGGTAGGTTTTACCGAGAGTTTAAACATATCAGTAGCAGCAGCTATTACTTTACAAGATGTAACTACACGTTTGAAAAGAACAGATATGCATTGGCAACTTTCAGAAGAAGAAAAGAAAGTATTGTACTTTAAATGGATAAAAAATACGATTAAAAATCCAGAGAAACTGATAGAGTACTATTATAAAGAACTTACTTAGAAGTCAATATTTTACATACTAATTCTTTGGTTAACGGTTGTCCGTTAGCCATTTTTTTGATGTTTTCAAAAGTAAACACAAAGCCACAACCATTTTTATACTCAGAACATCCATAGGCAGACTTACCTTTTAAAACAGTTCCTTTATTACATTTAGGGCAGGTTATTTTTTCACTGTCATTACGAGGAGTTTGTGACGAAGTAATCTCTTCTTTTGTAGTATCTCCTTTTTTAGGTTCAAACTTTAAATTGAAGTTATCATCAAAACGAACCAAACCTTCTACTTTTTTATCTTCCTGTTTGAACCCTTTTAAGTTGGTTGTGCATCCTTTATCAAGTAAACGAATTAGTTGGTTTTCGGATATTTTTTTATCCATAAATTCAAAAGCCAACGTAAAATCACAACCATTTTTATAAGCAGAACAGCCATAAGCAGCACTTCCTTTTAATAATTGTCCTTTTTTACATTTTGGACATTCTTTACCAACAACTGTTTTCTTTTTAGAAGCTGTTTTTTTAGGTTTTTGTTGTGTTTTTTGAGCTTCGTAAGAAATTCGCTTGGTTTTAGAACTCGAACGTACTTCGTAGACCAAATCGTCTACCATTTTTTTCATCTGATTGATAAACGTAGCAGCATGGTATTCACCACGTTCAATTTCTTTCAGACGTTTTTCCCATAGTCCTGTTAATTCGGCAGATTTTAAAAGCTCGTTATCAATTAAATCAATCAAATCGATACCAGTTTGGGTAGGAATAATTAACTTTTTTTGGCGTTCAATATATTTTCTTCTAAATAACGTTTCAATAATACTCGCACGTGTAGATGGTCGTCCAATACCATTTTCTTTCATCAATTCACGCATTTCATCATCATCTACTTGCTTACCAGCAGTTTCCATGGCACGTAACAAGCTCGCTTCGGTATAATTACGAGGTGGTTTGGTTTCTTTTTCTAAAAAAGAAGGTTCGTGCGGACCTTTTTCTCCTTTTTCAAAAGTTGGAAGCACATCTTTCTCTTCTGTTTTTTTAGAATCGTTTCCATATTCAAAAACAGCTCGCCAACCTTTGGTAAGTATTTCTTTTCCTGAAGTTCTAAAAGGCACTTTATCAGCTTCACCTTTAACTTCAGTTTTTGAAATATCGCTATCAGGATAAAACACGGCAATAAATCGTTTTACAATAATATCATATACCTGTTGTTGGTTGTATTGCAGATTGATTTCTACTCCTGTAGGAATAATGGCATGGTGATCGGTAACTTTCTTATCGTTAAAAACTTTACTCGATTTACGTATTTTTTTTCCTAATAAAGGTTGTGTTAACGAAGCATATTGTTTTAGTCCTTTTAAAATATTTGGAACCTTAGGATAAATATCATTCGGTAAAAAAGTAGTATCCACTCTAGGGTATGTAACTACTTTCATTTCGTATAATTTCTGAACAATTTTTAAGGTTTCATCTGCTGAAAACCCAAATTTGTTGTTGCAGTATACCTGTAAACCTGTTAAGTCAAAAAGTTTAGGTGCGTATTCTTTTCCTTTTTTCTTAGTAACCGAGGTTATTTCAAAATCACTTTCTTTTACTTTATCAGCGAAAGCTTGCCCTTCTTCTTTTTTAAGAAAACGACCTTCTTCACAACTAAATAAGGTTTCACGATATTGAGTTTGTAACTCCCAATAAGGTTCAGGTTTAAAGTTTTGAATTTCCTTATAACGATCTACCAACATAGCTAGGGTAGGAGTTTGTACCCTACCAATAGATAACACTTGTTTGTAACCGCCAAATTTTACAGTGTACAAACGAGTAGCATTTAAACCTAATAGCCAATCACCAATAGCACGAGAAAATCCCGCGTAATATAAATTATTATAATCGTCGTTGTCTTTTAGGTTTTCAAATCCTTCTTTAATTGCTTCTTCCGTTAGAGAAGAAATCCATAACCGTTGGATTTTACCTTTATAGTTTGCTTGATTGATAACCCATCGCTGAATAAGTTCTCCTTCTTGTCCAGCATCCCCGCAGTTGATAACCACATCGGCTTTTTCAAATAAAGACTTAACAATTTTGAACTGTTTCTGAATACCACTATCATTAGTAACTTTCGTTTCAAAACGCTCAGGAAGCATCGGTAGGTTATTTAAATCCCAGCTTTTCCAGTGCGGTTTGTAGTCTTTAGGCTCTAAAAGTGTGCATAAATGACCAAATGTATACGTAACTGCATAGCCGTTCCCTTCGAAATATCCATCTCGTTTGGTACTGGCTCCTAAGATATTAGCAATCTCACGGGCTACACTAGGTTTTTCGGCGATACAAACTTTCATGAAAGTAATTTAGAGGGTCGAAATTACTAAATTATTTATGAATGTAGAATCTTACTTTTTATAATACTTAATATTTAAAATAGTTGGTATATTTAAAAAATAAAAAAATCGTTTTTAGCTATTTTTAAAAACAAAAATAAAAAAGAATGAAAATAACAGAACTTATAAAACCTAATACATTTAATAACGAGAACCATTGGTATCCTAAGGTGCTGAATGCTACAATTCATCCAATGGTAAACTTTTTTTTAAACCTTGATAAAGAACGAATTATTGCTAGGTATTGTCACTTACATCCAAAAGTAAATGCAGATAAACTTAGAGAAATTTTATCGTATGAATGTAAGTACTTTTTATGGGGAGGAGCAGATTTGATTAACTCAACATCGGCAGATGGAGATAAAAATATGGTTATTATAGAGAATAACTCATGCCCATCAGGTCAAAAATCAATGCCTTTGTTAGATGATAATAAAGAAGACGGAGTATATCGCTTGTTAATTGAAAGAACGTTTAAACCTATCTTAGAGAAAAAGCGAAAACTTGTTAAAGATGGTAGATTAGCGGTATTTTATGATAAAAATTATATGGAAACATCAGGTTATGCAGCTGTTATAGCTGATGTTTTTAAAGAAGATGTTTTTCTTGTACCTTATTATTCAAATAAAGATAACGATCATATAAAAATAGAAAATGAAATTTTTTATCTAAAACAAGAAGAAGAATGGATTCCGTTACGAGGTATTTTTAGATATGTAACTCAAAAACCATGGAATAGATTCCCAATTAATAGTAAAACAAAGATTTTAAACCCTATTATTACTTGTTTGGCTGGAGGAAGAAATAAAATGGTAGCTGCCAAAGCATATGATATTTACAACACAGAATTAGAAGAATATGGAATGAAAATAAATATTCCAGATACTATTTGGGATGTTAGCAAGAATGAAATTCCGTTGTGGGTAAAGAAAATGGGAGGACAAGCAGTTATAAAAATACCTTATAGTAATGCAGGACAAGGAGTTTTTACGATTGTTAACGAACAAGAACTAGAAGAGTTTATGAAGTTAGAAATCGAATATGAACGTTTTATTGTACAAAGTTTAATAGGTAACTATAATTGGAGTTCAGTAAGCACAAAAGGCAAATATTATCATGTTGGTACAATGCCAAATGCTAAAGGAGAAACGTTTGTATCAGACATTCGTATGATGATTAGTAGTACAAAAGATGGAATAAAACCATTGTGTATGTACTCGAGAAGAGCATTGCTACCGTTGGAAAACGACTTAGAAAGCAGTAAAGATTCTTGGCAAATGTTAGGAACTAACTTATCGGTTAAGTTAGGTGAAAATGAATGGACGTCAGACACTAATCGTTTGTTAATTATGGACAGAAGAGATTATAACAAACTAGGTTTAGGTATAGACGATTTAATAGAAACTTTTATACAAACTGTACTTTCTACCATTGCTATCGACAAAATGTGTATTAGTTTAATAAACTCGAATAAAAAGTTTAAAAAGAAACTATTTACTTCATTAAACAACGATAGTACGCTGTTAAACGAATTATATTAAAAGTATGAGTATGGGACACCAGATTGAATATATTACCGAGTTTGATGTGAATCAAACACCTAAAAATTCTATTAAAAATTATTGGTTAAAGGTTACTTCTAACGCAATGGGAATTCCCACGTGTATTCCTGTCATGGTAGCTAGAGGAAAAGAAGATGGTATTGTATTGGGACTTACAGCTGCGGTTCATGGAAATGAATTAAACGGAATATCAGTTATTCAGCGATTATTTAAAGATTTAGATACAGAAAATTTAAAAGGAACAATTGTAGGAATTCCTGTGGTGAATGTACCTTCGTTTGTTCGAGGGACAAGAGTTTTTAGCGATGGGGTAGACATTAATAGAATAATGCCAGGAAAAGATAATGGAAATACCAGTGAAGTATATGCCAATCGTTTTTTGAATTTGGTAGTAAAGAAGTTTGATTATTTGTTAGACCTACATACAGCTAGTTTTGGTAGAGTGAATTCATTTTATATTAGAAGTGATATGAACAATAAAGTCACCAAAAAATTAGCCTTATTACAAGATGCTGAAATTATAGTACATACACCACCATCAGACGGTACTTTACGAGGAGCTGCAGAAGAGTTAGGAATCCCATCTATTACTATCGAAGTGGGTAACCCAAATAGTTTTCAAAAGAAAATAATTAAAAGTGGAGTAGCAGGAGTACATAATGTATTGGCATATTTAGGAATTACGGATGATGAATATGAAACCTCTAAAAGAAATACAATAGTTTGTAAAAAATCCTATTGGTTATACACACAAGAAGGAGGGTTGCTCACAGTACATGTAGATTTACGAGATATTGTAGAAGAAGGAGATCATATTGCTACACTACGAGATGTGTTTGGTAATAGAATTAAGAAATATTACGCTCCAGAAAGAGGTGTTGTAGTAGGAAAGAGTGTAAACCCCGTAAATCAATCAGGTGGACGTATTATTCATTTAGGGATTATAAAATAACTATCAAAAAGGCTGTTTTAACAGACCTTCATTTTAATGTATTAGTAAAAAAGAATATAATTTATTTCATAAAAATTATAAGAAATTTAAAAACATCAAACTCGCCAATTGGCGAGCTTGATGTTTTTAAAAAAGTTTAGCAGAAAAATTACTTCATTTCAGCAATAAACTCTTTGTTCATTTTCACATAATCAGCATTTCCAGCTTTTTCAGCACCTGCTAATGAAGCTTTAGCTGCTTTAACAGCACCTTTTTTATCACCAGCTTTAGCTAAGATTAAAGATTGTTGACGTAAGTACCAAAAGCGAGGTTGGTCTTTAGTCATGTCAACCGCTTTGTTAATCCAATTTTTAGCTTTGTTAATATCTTTTCCTTCTTGTAAATAGTAAACAGCAGAAGAAAAATAATCGTTAGCAGAAGGACCTCCCATTACTTGAGCAATGCTTTTTTCTACCGCTTTATCAGTAGGAGTATTGAATTTTACACCAACGTAAGCATTTTCCCATAAAATACCTAATACGGCAGAATCGTTTGTTAAGTCATCAATACTCATTGTAAACGTTTCAATTTTCATAGGCATAGCTTCAACTTTTGCAGTCGTAGATACAGCTACTTTAGAGTCATCCCACTTTTTTGGAGTTCCCCAGTTATTAGTATCAGAATAAAAAATTACTTCCCAAGAATCTTTTCCTGGTTTTGTATACAAAGCATATGTGCCTTTTTTTAATATTTTACCGTCAATAGTAACATCATCGCTAAAACTAACTTTAGTATTTTGATTAGCTCCTGTTCTCCAAACTTTTCCATAAGGAACCAAATCTCCAAAAATAGTTCTTCCTTTCATACTAGGTCTAGAGTACTCAACTGTTACATCTGTTAAACCAACACTTTGCTCTAATTTAGCAGAAGGACTAGGTGCTGGGGTTTTTAATTGCGCATTAATACTTGTTGAAATTGCAACAACAAATAAACTTAAAAGTATTTTTTTCATGATAAAGGTTTATTTAGAGTATAAAATTACCATCTTATATTATGGTAAAATGTTAACAAAAACTTAAATTTATTGTTTATAAACATGTTTAATCGTAATATTGCAATATTATAATAAAACGATAAAAATGTTAACAAAAAAATTAAGCTTTTTAGATAAAAATTTAACGTTATGGATTTTTGTAGCTATGATGTTAGGAGTTAGTATAGGATATATATACCCTGAAATATCCGGTAAAATAAATGCATTAAGTACTAACTCAACTAATATACCCATTGCAATTGGGTTAATTTTAATGATGTACCCTCCTTTAGCAAAAGTGAATTATGCGTTATTACCAAAAGTGTTTACAAATAAAAAAATACTACTAACTTCACTTTTACTTAATTGGGTAATTGGCCCTGTTTTAATGTTCTTTTTAGCGTTATTTTTTTTACATGATTATCCAGAGTATATGACTGGGTTAATTTTAATAGGTTTAGCCCGGTGTATAGCTATGGTTTTGGTTTGGAATGATTTAGCTGAAGGAAGTAGTGAGTATGGAGCAGGTTTGGTAGCTTTAAATAGTATATTTCAAGTATTTGCTTATAGTTTTTATGCGTGGATGTTTATTACTATTTTGCCCCCTTATTTTGGCTTTGAAGGTGTCGTAGTAGACATATCTATTTTAACAATTGCAGAAAGTGTAGCTATTTATTTAGGTATACCATTTATTATGGGAATTTTAAGTAGATATATTTTAGTGAAGTTAAAAGGTGAAGAATGGTATAATACCAAATTCATACCTTCTATATCTCCATTAACTTTAATAGCTTTATTATTTACTATAATAATAATGTTTTCCTTAAAAGGAGAGTTAATAGTTAAAATACCTTTAGATATTTTATTAATAGCAGTTCCTTTATTACTGTATTTTGCTCTTATGTTTATTATCGGCTTTTTTATAACCAAAGCTACAGGAGCTACTTACGACAAAACAACAGCTGTAGCTTTTACTGCGGCAGGTAACAATTTTGAGTTAGCAATTGCTGTAGCAATTGCTGTATTTGGATTAAACTCAGGAGAAGCTTTTACAGGAGTAATAGGGCCTTTAGTAGAGGTTCCAGCATTAATTTTACTAGTAAAAGTATCTTTTTGGCTGAAGAAGAAATATTTTAGTAAAAATTAAATAGAGATTAAAATATCTTACATCCTTAAATAAAAAAATCAATACTTCTAAGTATTGATTTTTTTATTTAAGAACTATAATACAATTAAGAGTATTTCTTCTTCCTCCAGTAATTAAACCCAAAGCCAAACAGAGCTAATAAAACTAAGGGAATACCAATATTCATAAATTGCCAAAAACGTTTTTCAGTAAAAGCACGTTGTTTATCCAATAAGTTAATTTGAATGGTTTTATTGCGTAATTGGATCAATCCAGAATCGTCTAATAAATAATCAATAGCATTGATTAAAAACTCTTTATTACCAAACTGTTCTCCTGTCCATTTATCTAAGGACAAATCGTGAGGTTTTCCTTTTAAAATCTGATTTCTACCTACATCACCGTCAGCAATTACAATCATTTTATTGTTTGTACTCTCAGCTTTAAAATCAGGAGCGTCAAAAGGTTTCATTCTGTTTTTATAAGCAGAAGGAATGTTACCTTCTATAAGAACAGCTAATAATTGTGGACCTGAAGCAAATTCATTTTCTTTTGGTTCTTTGGCGATACTTTGTAACTCAATAAAGTTGGGAGTTCCTGTTTGTTTGGTAAGTACAGAAGTTACTAATAACGGAGTCTTTTTTAAGTTTCCTTTCAAAGTATCTATTTGAGTAGCAAAACGAAAACGAACAGGTGCAACATTTTTAGTAATCGGGTGGTTCGGATTGCCACTAACTAGTGGATGATAAAACCAATTTAAGTGTTGAAACTGTGTTTGATTTCCTACATTTCCTGTGGCTAACGGAATTTTAGCTGAATACAAATCTTGAATGAGTTTATTGTTTACACGAACTTGATATCCAAACAATAAGTCCGTTAAATTCAAATCACGAGGAAATGCTAACATTTTTCCTTCATTGTATAAACTATCAGTATCCGCATAGTTATTATCTAGCATCCATAAACTTTTACCACCGTTTGCTATAAACTGATCAACGGTAAGCTTTTCCTCTTCTGTAAAACGCTCGGTAGGTTTAGCAATAATTGCTAAATCGTATGCTCTTAAGTCTTTTAAGGTTTTTTGCGGATTATTAGCAACACTATCTAATGTAAACTTAGCTAAACGATATTTTTTACCAACTTCACTTAACAAACTATATTGATAAATATCTTGCAACTCACCATTACCAGCTAATACCGCTATTTTTTGTCTTTCTTTTAAAGTAACATTATGTAATGCATTAGCAAAAGAATACTCTAACTTTTCAACAGCATTTTGTAGCTGAGCTTCTTGAGTCTTAGCAATTGAGTTAGGAAGTAAAGAAATTAACTCTACTTTTTTACCATAAGTGATTTCAGCCCAAGGAAAAATAATAGCTTCAGATAACTTTCCATCTTCTTCTACAGTTAACTGGCTAGGCATCATTCCTCTTTTTACCAAACGTTCACGAATATTATCAGGGTTGATAAAACGGAAACGAATATTGGCGTTTTTAGCTTGTAATTCTTCTAAAAACTGGCGTGTCTCTATTTGTAAACGTTTAAATTCCGCAGGAAAATCACCTTCTAAGAATACATGAATCGTTAGTGGGGTATCAATTTTATCAATAAGATTTTCACTTACTTCAGATAAGGTATAACGTTTGTCCTGTGTTAAATCGAAACGTTTGTAAACTGAATTAGCGATGTAATTAACAATTAACAGTCCGATAAGGGCTAATGCAATATGTTGTAATTTCTTATTCATTTTTTAACTGTTGTTTAGTGATGAATAAAAAGAAGAATGTAACACTGATAAAATAGATTAAATCACGAGTATCTATTACACCACGACTAATGCTTTTAAAGTGTTCGTTAATACCAAATTGTTGTAAAGTGTATCCTGAGTTTCCTAAAGAAGAACCTACAGCATCAAAACCATAGAATAAAGCAAAAGTGATAAATACACTTAAAATAAATGCCACAATTTGATTTTTGGATAGGGTAGAAGTAAACAATCCAACAGCTGTATAAGTTGCTGCTAAAAATAATAAACCTAAATACGAACCTATAGTACTACCTACATCTAAATTTCCAACAGGACTTCCTAATTGATATACAGTATATGTATAGGTTAATGTTGGTAATATGGCGATGACAACTAACAAAAGAGAAGCAAAAAACTTACCCAGTACAATTTGCCAATCGGTAAGCGGTTTCGTTTTTAGAATTTCAATAGTTCCGCTATTAAATTCATCAGCAAAACTTTTCATTGTAATAGCAGGAATCAGGAATAAGAACAACCATGGAGCTAAATAAAAAAAGCTATTTAAATCGGCAAACCCCGCATTTAAAATGTTGAAATTGTCTTTAAATACCCATAAAAATAAGCCATTCACAAGTAAAAATACTCCAATAACCAAATAGGCAATGGGAGAGGCAAAAAATGAGTTAAATTCTTTCTTTAGTAGTGGTAACAATGTATAACTATTTTAGTTGTTTATAATGTTTAGTTATTTTCATAGAGGTATTGACTAAGGTAGCGATTCAACTTTATCTACACTCCAAACAAGTGGTTTATCATTAAATAGTATTTTGGTTTGTGCCCAAATTCCTTTAAATAAATCAGAATTTCTGTAGTTTTCTAAATCTTGCTCAGTATTCCAATAACTATAAGTGAAAAATATATTTGGATTCGTTTTGTCTCTATACAACTCTAATAAACGGCAACCAGGTGAATTTCGTATAAACTCTTTTTTGGAATTAAAGTTGTTTAAAAATTCTTTAATTTTTTCTGGCTTAAAACTCATTTTTACAATTCGTACAAACATATATTTTAATTAATAGGCGTAAATTCTGGCTTAATAGGGTTTTCAAACTCAACAGTAATAGTGTCGCGATATTCTAAACCAAGTAGAGTAGAGGCGCCACCAACCGTTTCTAAATTACTTCGGTAAATAGCAATTTCTAAAAAGCCAGCAGAGTTGAAAATAGCCAACTTTTCACCATCATATTGTCGTTTATCAGTTACCGAAAAATCAACAATTTCATTATATCTGCTGTAAATTTTAGAAAAAGTATAACGTCTAGCCGTAACTTTATAATCACGACCTTTTCCAATAGTATTAAATTGTTTTTTACTAATGTTAGTAATTACATTTCCATAATTATCAATGTAAATAACACCACCCGCAATAATAGTTTGCTGCTCGTTTACTTTAGGCTTAATTTCAACAATCTTTTTATACGTGTCAACCTCTCTGCCAATAACACTTAAACTACCACCACGAGCAATATGAGAAGCTACTTGCACAAAAACGTCTAACACAGGAAAGCTACTCTCAATACGATCGTGAATATTAATTTCAAAAATTTTAGTAGGTTTAATTTCAGAAGCAATCATTGAAATTAGTCCGTTGTCAGGACAAATAAAATAATGATTATCCAATTCTAAGGCAATATGTTTATTATCCACACTTAACTCTGAATCTACTCCAATAACATGAATTGTTTTGTCAGGAAAGCTTTTATAAGCATTCTTTAAAATATAAGCAGTTTCAGTAATGTTAAAAGGAGAAATTTCATGCGTAATATCAACAATCTTAGCATCGGGTAACTCAGAATAAATAGCTCCTTTTACAGCCCCTACAAAGTGGTCTTTCGTTCCAAAATCAGTAGTTAATGTAATAAGAGACATTAATTTAGGTGTTTGTTAATTAATCTGTGAAAAATTATGCTGAAATTTTAAACAAAACTACGTAATTCAAGAAAAATAATCATTATTTTTAGTGTGAATAATATTAAAACTTTTATCATTTGAACGAACGCGTAATTGAATTAACAGAAATCAACCCAAACGATTTTTTTGGAGCTCAAAACAGCACTATTACTCAGTTAAAAACATTCTTTCCTAAAATAAAAATAGTTGCTAGAGGAAATAAACTTAAAATTTTTGGCGAACCTGAATTGTTAAATGAATTTGAAAAGCGGCTAGAGATGCTTATCAAATACTTTAACAGATACAACAAGCTAGATGAAAATAGTATTGAGCGAATTTTAACGTCAACAGGAAAGGAAGAAGAAATAAGAAAATCTGGAAATGCAAAAGACGTTTTAGTACACGGTGTTAGTGGAAAACTAATAAAAGCGCAAACAGCTAATCAGCGTAAAATGGTTGAGTTAATGCAAAAAAACGATATGTTATTTGCAGTAGGTCCCGCAGGTACAGGTAAAACATACACAGCAGTCGCTTTGGCCGTAAAAGCATTAAAAGAAAAAGAAGTAAGACGAATTATATTAACAAGACCTGCGGTGGAGTCAGGTGAAAACTTAGGGTTTCTTCCTGGAGACTTAAAAGAGAAACTAGATCCATACATGCAACCTTTGTACGATGCCTTACGAGACATGATTCCACATGAAAAACTAGAATCACATCTTGAAAAAGGAGTCATACAAATAGCACCTTTGGCTTTTATGCGTGGACGTACTTTAGACAACGCTTTTGTAATTTTAGATGAAGCACAAAACACCACTCATGCACAAATGAAGATGTTTTTAACACGTATGGGAATGCATGCAAAGTTTATCATAACTGGAGATCCAGGTCAGATAGATTTACCAAGAAGACAAGTTTCTGGATTGAAAGAATCGTTATTAGCGTTAAAAGATATTGAAGGAATTGCGCAGGTGTATTTAGATGACAAAGATGTAATCCGCCATCGATTAGTTAAAAAGATTATTACAGCTTACAAAAGCATAGAAACGGAATAAAGTATGTTTAAAAACTTGGGATTTCAAGAATATTTATCGGTAGGGTATATATTTTTGATTGCTTTAGGCTTAGTTAGTGATACCATTTTTTATCGTTATCTAGATATAGATTATTTACAATACATAACTATCACAGATACACTTTTGTCTCCTATTTCATTATTAGCTAACAATTGGGCGTTGTCAGTAATTCTTATAGTATTTTCTATGTCTTTGTATTTCCTTATTAAAAACTCAGTGAAAATAGAAGAAATACTAAAGAGAGTAAAATGGTTGAAAAAGAGAATTGAAGCAAATAAAAAAGCAAAAAGAAAAGAGTACGACAACAAGTCAGCTTTTATAGTTTCTGTTTTTATTATGGTGTTTTCTTTATTGTTAGGGTTTAGGCTAGGAATGGGGATAAATTATAAAAAACGTTTAGCAGAAGGTAGGCTTAAGAATAATATAACATTAGTTTTTAAAGATGATTCTCAACTAAAAGCTAAAAAAATAGGTCAAAATAGTGCTTATATTTTTTATGTAGAAGAAGGGAATACATTTGTAACTGTAACACCTATTTTAGAAAATATAAAACAAATAAAAACTATTCAAAAAGAAGAGTAGAATACTTACATTTGCGGGCAACAACACAACAACATACTAATGAATACAATTAACGAAACAAGTTTCCAGTTTCAAGGGCAAAAAGAAGTTTATAAAGGAAAAGTAAGAGAAGTATATAACATCAATGATGATTTATTGGTAATGATAGCTTCTGATCGTCTTTCCGCTTTCGATGTAATCTTACCACGCCAAATTCCTTTTAAAGGACAAATTTTAAACCAAATTGCTACAAAAATGATGAACGATACTGCGGATATCGTTCCAAACTGGTTATTAGCAAACCCAGATGAAAATGTAGCAGTAGGTCATTTATGTGAACCTTTTAAAGTAGAAATGGTAATCCGCGGATATTTATCTGGTCATGCAGCTCGTGAATATGCAGCAGGAAAAAGAATGCTTTGTGGAGTAGCAATGCCTGAAGGAATGAAAGAAAATGATAAATTCCCAGAGCCAATTATTACACCATCAACAAAGGCAGATAATGGAGAACACGATGAAGATATTTCTCGTGAAGATATTTTAGCAAAAGGAATTGTTTCAGAAGAAGACTATTTAGTATTAGAAGATTACACAAGAAAGTTATTTCAAAGAGGGACTGAATTAGCTGCTAAAAGAGGATTGATTTTAGTAGATACCAAATATGAGTTTGGAAAAACTAAAGATGGTAAAATTGTATTGATTGATGAAATCCATACACCAGACTCTTCTCGTTATTTTTATGCTGAAGGATATGCAGAACGTCAAGAAAAAGGAGAGAAGCAAAAACAACTATCAAAAGAGTTTGTGCGTCAGTGGTTAATTGAAAACGGATTTCAAGGAAAAGAAGGGCAAGAAATTCCTGAAATGTCTGATGAAAAAGTTATAGAGATTTCAAATAGGTACATTGAGTTATACGAACAAATCACAGGAGAAACCTTTGTAAAAGCAAACACCGAAAGCGTACTCGAAAGAATAGAGAAAAACGTAACTACGTTTTTAAAAAATAAATAATAAAAAGAGAGGCTTTTGCCTCTCTTTTTATTTAAAATTATCTTAAAAGAATCCCATTAACAAACAAGCATTTATATTTTTTGTAACTTACACGATAAAAACAAAAATTAGCAAAAATGCCAAATTATACATTAAAAATTAACGGAAAGTCGGTATCCTTTGAGGCAGATGCTGATACACCATTGTTGTGGGTTTTACGAGATGAACTCAATATGGTTGGAACTAAATTCGGTTGTGGAATAGCACAATGCGGAGCCTGTACTGTTCATGTAGACGGAACAGCAATGAGAAGTTGTCAATTACAAATTTCTATGTTAGACGGTGAAGAAATAACAACCATTGAAGGGCTATCAACTGAAGGAGATCATCCGTTACAAGAAGCTTGGAAAGAAGTAGATGTTCCACAATGTGGTTACTGTCAAGCAGGTCAAATTATGACAGCAGCTTCCTTTTTAAAAGAAAATCCAAAACCTTCTAAAGAAGAGATAAGAGAAGCAATGCAAGGTAATATTTGTCGTTGCGCTGCATACAATAGAATAGAAAAGGCAGTTGCATTGGCTGCAGATAAAATGTCTTAAAAACTTTCAATCATGAGTACACAAGAAAAAAACTTTACGTTTAGCAGAAGAAATTTTTTAAGAACTTCTGCATTAGCTAGTGGTGGTATTATGATTGGATTTAATCTATTTACTGCCTGTAAACCTAATGTAAAACCATCTGTAGATGTAGAAAACTTAAATTTCAACGATTTTAACGCATTTATAAAAATATCTGATGAAGGCTATGTAACTATTTACTCTCCAAATCCAGAGATAGGTCAAGGGGTAAAAACTTCAATGCCTATGATTATTGCAGAAGAGTTAGATGTAGAATGGGATAAAGTACATGTTGCACAAGCTCCTTTAGATACCAAAAACTATAAACGACAGTTAGCAGGAGGTAGTCAATCAATTCGTCATGGCTGGACAGCGCTTAGAGAAACAGGAGCAACTACAAAACAAATGTTAATTAATGCGGCAGCAGTAAAATGGGGAGTAGATGCAACTACTTGTTCAGCTTCAAAAGGAATTATTACAAATGCAAAAGGTGAAACGTTAGGATATGGTGAAGTAGTAAAAGAAGCTGCTACTTTAGAAGTACCAGAAAACGTCGCTTTAAAAAAGCCATCTGAGTTCTCCATTATTGGTAAAAATGCTATAAATGTTGATGTAGAAAAAATAGTAACAGGAAAACCTTTATTCGGTTTAGACTATAAAGAAGAAGGTATGTTGTACGCATCTGTAGTAAGACCTCCTTCTTTTGGACAAGAGTTAGAGTCATACGATGCAGCAGAAGCAAAGAAAGTGTCAGGAGTAATAGATGTTATAACAATAGGAGAGAAAGCAAGAAACTTTATTGAGTCAGGAAAAGCTAATTGGACGTTTAAGTTAACGAAAACGGATAAAGTAGTTGTACTAGCAGAAAATACATGGGCGGCAATTAAAGGAGCAAAAGCAATTAAAACTGTATGGAAAGATAATTCTGAGTTAGAAGATACAAAACTTCATAATGAAAAGCTAACAAAATTATTAGAAGCGAGTGACTTAGATGTAAGAAGAGAAGACGGAAATGTAAGAAAAGCTTTTGCAGAAGCAGATAAAGTTATCGAACGTACCTATCATTCACCTTTCTTACCACATAACTGTATGGAACCAATGAACTTTTTCGCAAGTGTAACACCAGAAAAAGTACACCTAGTTGGTCCTGTACAAACACCAGAATATGCAGCAATGGTTGCAGCAGAAATGTTAGGGCGTAATTTGGAAGAAGTTCATGTAGAAATGACCCGAATGGGAGGAGGTTTCGGAAGAAGATTATATGGAGATTTTGTTTATGAAGCGTTGGAAATATCTGATAAAATACAAAAACCAGTAAAAATGGTTTCAACGAGAGAAGACGATGTAACTAGCGGAACATATAGGCCAGCAATTAAATATAGAATCGCAGCATCAATAAAAGACAGAAAAATAACAGGATACCATTTGAAAGAAGCAGCCGTAAATGATAATATGTACGGATTAATACCACATTTTTTTCCTGCAGGATGTATTCCAAACTATAAAGTATCAACTGGAAATTACAAGAGTAATATTAGTACAGGAGCTTGGAGAGCACCATATACTAACTTTTTAGGCTATGCAGAACAAAGTTTTTTCGATGAATTAGCGGAAGAATTAGAGATAGATGCGGTGCAGTTACGTTTAGAATTGTTAGAAAATGTAAAAGCCACAGAAGATAAAAGAATAGAGTACTCAGGTAAACGAATGCAAGACACTATAAAGTTAGCAGCAGAAAAAGGGAGCTGGGGAAAATCTAAAAAAGGAGTTTATCAAGGTTTTTCAGCTTATTACAGTCATAATACCCATGTAGCTGAAGTTGCAGAGGTAGAGCTAAAAGATGGAGTACCGGTTGTAACAAAAGTAGTTACAGCGGTTGATTGTGGTATAGTTGTTAATCCAACAGGAGCTATAAACCAAGTAGTAGGAGGAGTTATTGATGGTATTGGACACGCAATGTATGGAAACTTAACTTTTAAAGAAGGAGCACCTTCAAGTAGAAATTTTGACAACTATAAGCTTATAAGAATGAATGAAACACCTAAAGTAGAAGTTCATTTTGTGCAAAATGAATTATCACCTACAGGTTTAGGAGAACCAGGCTTACCACCAGCAGGAGGAGCAGTTGCGAATGCAATACATAAAGCTTTAGGAAAAAGACTATATAAACAACCTTTTGTAGAGGAATTAAAATCGAACATTTTATCTTAAAAATCAAAGAGCTTTATAGGTATGCCAAAGTAGTATGTTTGTTATTTATTGAAAATGAAACACTCGGTAATTTTTGAAAATCTGTTAAAAAGCACTACTTTCGCAACCTATAAAAATCAAAAATAACAATGGTTAAAGATTTATTTGAAAGAATTAAAGGAGATAAAGGACCTTTAGGAAAATGGGCGGATAAAGCAGAAGGATATTATGTGTTTCCTAAATTAGAAGGACCAATCTCTAACCGCATGTCTTTCAATGGAAAAAAAGTAATAACTTGGAGTATTAACGACTACTTAGGATTAGCAAATCATCCAGAAGTGTTAAAAGTAGATGGAGAATCTGCTGCTACAGATGGTATGGCTTACCCTATGGGAGCTCGTATGATGTCAGGTCACACTAAATACCATGAACAATTAGAGCAAGAATGTGCTGAATTTGTTGGTAAAGAAGCAGCTTATTTAGTAAATTTCGGATACCAAGGAATGGTATCAGCAATTGATGCCTTAGTAGGAAAAGACGATATCATAGTATATGACATGGATACACATGCATGTATTATTGATGGAGTTCGTTTACACGCAGGAAAACGTTTTGTATATCGCCATAACGATATAGAGAGCTGTGAGAAAAATTTGAAGCGTGCCACCAAAATGGCAGAAAAAACAGGAGGTGGAATTTTGTTAGTTTCTGAAGGTGTTTTCGGTATGCGAGGAGAACAAGGGCGTTTAGCAGAAATTGTAGCCTTAAAAGAAAAATATAACTTTCGTTTATTAGTAGATGACGCTCATGGGTTCGGAACATTAGGAGAAGGAGGAAGAGGAACAGGGTTTGAACAAGGAGTACAAGACGGAATAGATGTATATTTTGCAACATTTGCAAAATCTATGGCAGGAATTGGAGCATTCTTTGCAGGAGACAAAGATATTGTTCAATACCTACAATATAATATGAGATCACAAATGTTCGCTAAATCATTACCAATGCCGATGGTAAAAGGAGCATTAAAACGTTTGGATATGATTCGTACCATGCCTGAACTAAAAGAAAACCTTTGGAAAATAACCAATGCGTTACAGTCAGGTTTACGTGAAGCAGGTTTTGATTTAGGAACAACACAAACATGTATCACACCAGTATACCTAAAAGGAGAAATTCCAGAAGCCATGGCAATGGTAAATGATTTACGAGAAAACCATGGAGTGTTTTGTTCAATTGTAGTATACCCAGTGATACCAAAAGGATTAATAATATTAAGATTAATTCCAACAGCACGTCATACAATTGAAGATGTAAATGAAACAATTGAAGCTTTTTCTGCAATTCGTGAAAAGTTAGAAAACGGAACTTATAAACAAGTAGCAGCTTCAATTATGGCAGAATAGAAAGAAACTGCAAAAAAATAAATAAAAACTCATGAAATACTTCATGAGTTTTTTTGTTTTAAAAGAGAAATGATACATTTGAAATCCTTTTGCTTATCAAAATAAAATGAAAAAAATACTATTCATACACTTATTATTATTTGTAGCAGGATTAAATGCACAAATTAAAGATACATTACCAAACTTTAACAATGAATATATTTTGGTAAAAGAAGGAGACAGTTTAATGATAAAGTTAAACGAGGTAACTGTACTTCCAAAGCATAAGTTTAAAGAAAAAAAAGATATTCTTTATTATTATTGGCTTCGAAAAAAAGTATTCAAAGCATATCCTTATGCAATTTTAGCAGCAAAAAGAGTAGATAGTGTAAACTCACGTTTAGCTAGAATTAAATCAAAAAGTAAAAAAATAAAGTATATAAAAAGAATTCAAAAGTATTTAGAAGAAGAGTTAACAGCTCCCTTAAAAAAGTTAACAAGAACAGAAGGAAGAATTTTGTTAAAGCTAATTCATCGTCAAACAGGAAAAACAGCCTTTGCTAATGTAAAAGAGTTAAGAAGTGGTTGGAAAGCCTTTTGGTACAATACTACAGCAAATTTATTTAAACTATCATTAAAGTCAGAGTATAAACCTGAAGCGGAAAACGAAGATTATTTAGTAGAGGACATTATACAGCGAGCATATATAGAAGAAAAGTTGGAGTATCAAGAGCCTAAATTACGAAAGAATTATTTAGTAATTGTATCCAAAAGTAGAGGATATATTGATGTATCCGAGTATAAAGAGATGTTTTCGAAGATGCGAAAGAAGCGAAAACGAAAGAAAAAGTAAAAAAATAAAGAATTCAAATTCTTACTAAAGTTGATAATTAAGTACTGTAATAGTTATATGTACTTCCATGTTAGAAGCATTAAAATAGTAATAAATATAGTAAACAAAGGTAGGAGAGAAGTATAGGATAAAAAACTTTCGGGTGTAACTAATTATATAATAACGTATTAATAAATATTTTAAAAAAAAGGTTTAAAAAGTGCTTGTTAAGTGGGG
This sequence comes from Tenacibaculum mesophilum, assembly GCF_003867075.1. Lineage (NCBI taxonomy): Bacteria > Pseudomonadati > Bacteroidota > Flavobacteriia > Flavobacteriales > Flavobacteriaceae > Tenacibaculum > Tenacibaculum mesophilum. Next base: position 601,795 of record NZ_CP032544.1, read on the forward strand.
AAAGGTGTCTATATTTGCACCCGCCAACGGAGAAGCGCTAAGTTTTAAAGTTAGCAAAAGTTCATTAAAATAGGGGTGTAAGATATTTAAAGAAAAGGTTAAAAAATAGTTTAACAAATTCTTGTTTATTAGGAAATAAAGTGAGTATCTTTGCAGTCCGAATTTTAGGGAAGCAGTTCATTAAAATAGTGTAGCAAATCAAACGAAAAAAACTTTAAAAAAAGTTTTGTCAGATTAAAAAGAGTTTGTAGTTTTGCATCCGCTTTCACAAAGCGGCACGATCACAGAAATTTTGGAAGACGATAAGTTACTAGTTCGAGTCTAGTGTTTCTACAAGAGGATGAGTCGTAAGATAAGTAAAAACTTGTCATTGGTGACTCGCCACAAGTTCATTGAAAATATTGAAATTGACAGCGTAATTAAAGAGTAGAATTACCGGTAGTAGTTTAAGAGATTAAGCTATTATAAAATTCTTTTGGAACTTAACATTAATAATATTAAAGATTATACAATGAAGAGTTTGATCCTGGCTCAGGATGAACGCTAGCGGCAGGCTTAACACATGCAAGTCGAGGGGCAGCGAATCTAGCTTGCTAGATGTCGGCGACCGGCGAACGGGTGCGTAACGCGTATAGAATCTGCCTTGTACAGGAGGATAGCCTTTAGAAATGAAGATTAATACTCCATAATGTTTAGAGGTGGCATC